>NZ_JBXASW010000030.1:0-65575 GCF_058809745.1 Variovorax sp. MPBD4-3 | reverse complement strand
CAAACCGGCAGCGTGCCCTGTGCACAGGGCGCCGGGTGCTCCCCGCAGCGAAATAAAGGAGGAGGGGCGCAGCCCCGGGGGACATTCGCGGAGGGGAGTACCCGGTGGCCTGTGCACGACCCCCGAAAGAACGAACAGAAGAAAGACAGAAATGACACAACCCCAAGGCGCCCTCGCAGGCATCCGGGTGCTGGACATCTCCCGCATCCTCGGCGGTCCCTACTGCGGACAGATCCTCGGTGACCACGGTGCCGACGTGCTCAAGGTCGAGCCGCCACAAGGCGACGACACCCGCACCTGGGGCCCGCCATTCAAGGAAGGCGTGGCCTCGTACTACCACGGCCTCAATCGCAACAAGCGCGTGCAGCACCTCGACTTCTCGACAGAAGAAGGCCGCGAATCGCTGCTCGCCCTGGTCGCCGAGGCCGACGTGCTCATCGAGAACTTCAAGACCGGCACCATGGAACGCTGGGGCATCGGCTACGAGACCCTGTCGCAACGCTTCCCGCGCCTCGTGTGGTGCCGCGTCTCCGGCTTCGGCGCCGATGGTCCGCTCGGTGCGCTGCCCGGCTACGACGCCGCCGTGCAGGCCATGACCGGCATCATGAGCATCAACGGCGAAGCCGACGGCGGCCCGTTGCGCGTCGGGCTGCCCGTGGTCGACATGGTGACCGGCCTCAACGCGGTCATCGGCGTGCTGCTCGCGCTGCAGGAACGCAACCGCAGCGGACGCGGCCAGTTCGTGGAAGCGGCGCTGTACGACAGTGGCCTGTCGCTGCTGCATCCGCACGCGGCCAACTGGTTCATGGACGGCACCGCGCCGCGCCGCACCGGCAACGCGCACCCCAACATCTACCCCTACGACGCACTCGCCACCGGCACCGACCCCGTGTTCGTCGCCGTGGGCAACGACCGCCAGTTCGCCAGCCTGTGCCGCTGCATCGGCCTGCCCGGGCTTGCCGAAGATCCGCTTTACCGCACAGCCGGTGCGCGCTCGGTGCACCGCGACGGGCTCAAGCAGCAGCTCGAGGCGGCCATGGCCGCTTTCGACGGCCGCCAGCTCGTCGAGCAGCTCATGGCCGCCGGCGTGCCCGCCGCGCCGGTGCTGCCGGTCGACGCCGCGCTGCAGCACCCGCACACGCTGCACCGCGAGATGGTGGTCGAGATGCCCGGCGGCTATCGCGGCATCGGCGCGCCGGTGAAGCTGAGCCGCACGCCGGCCAGCTACCGGCATGCGCCGCTCACGCCGGGCGACGCCTTCCTGCCGCAGGACTGACCGGGCGACCGCCTCAGCGCGGCACCGCGCGCCCGCGCCCGATGCCGTAGTACGCGATGCCCGCGGCCTCCACCTGCGCCGCGTCATAGACGTTGCGGCCGTCGAAGATCGCCGGCATGCGCAGTTCCCGCGCGATCTGCGCAAGGCCGGCCTCGCGGAACACCGACCACTCGGTCACCAGCGCCAGCACGTCGGCGCCGTGCAGCGCCTCTTGCGCGGTGGCGCACCAGCGCAGGCCGTCGCGCTCGCCGACGATGGCGCGCGCATTCGCCATCGCGGCCGGGTCGTGCACCTGCACGCGCGCGCCGGCCGCCAGCAGCCGCTCCAGCAGCACCAGGCTGGGCGCATCGCGCATGTCGTCGGTGTCGGGCTTGAAGGCCAGGCCCCACACCGCGACGGTCTTGCCCGCGATGCGGCCTTCGAAGTGGTGCGTCATCAGGTCGAACAGCCGGCCCTTCTGCTCGTGGTTCGCGGCCTCGACCGCCGAGAGAATGCGCAGCGCATGGCCGTCGCGTTCGGCCATGCGGGTCAGCGCGCGCACGTCCTTGGCGAGGCAGGAGCCGCCGTAGCCCGCGCCCGCCTGCAGGAAGTCGGGCCCGATGCGGTGGTCGGCGCCGATGCCGCGCCGCACCATCTCGATGTCGGCGCCCGCGTGCCCGGCCACGCGCGCCATCTCGTTCATGAAGCTGATGCGGGTGGCGAGCATCGCGTTGGCGGCGTACTTGGTGAGCTCGGCCGAGCGGCGGTCCATCACCAGCAACGGCCTTTCGGGTTCGCTCACGAACGGCGCGTAGAGCCGGGTCAGCAGGTCGATGGCCCACGGGTCCCGCGTGCCGATCACCACGCGGTCGGGCCGGCGGCAGTCGCGCACCGCCGCGCCTTCGCGCAGGAACTCGGGATTGGCGGCCACCGCGATGCGCAGCGAGGCGCCACGCCGCGAAAGCTCGCCGCTCAGCACGGCCTCGATCTGGTCGGCCGTGCCCACCGGCGCGGTCGACTTGCACACCACCAGCGCCTCGCGCTCGCGGTGCCGCCCGATGCCCGCCGCCACCGCCATCACTTGCCGCAGGTCGACGCGCCCTTGCGCATCCGCCGGCGTGTTGACCACGATGAAGAGCACGTCGCCGTGCCCGCAGGCGGCCTGGGCGTCGGCGGTGAAGCGCAGCGTGCCGGCGGCCAGGCCCTCGGCCACCAGGGCCTCCAGGTCCGGTTCGTGCAAGGGCATCAGGCCGCGCTGCAGGCCTTCGATGCGCGGCAGGTCGGCGTCGGTGCAGAGCACCTCGTGCCCGGCCTCGGCCAGGCAGGCCGCGAAGCTCAGGCCCACGTAGCCGGCGCCGAAGATGCCGACCTTCATGGCCGGCCCGACGGCGCGCTGCACTGGTGGCTGGCGCGGTTGTGCGATAAAAGCAGGGTGCAAGCCTTCAAAACAATGTCCGGACAGGAAAATTCGATGATGCCCGATCAAGTTGCCGCGCGTTGCGCGCTGGTCCTGGAGACCAACAACCTGCGCGGCGGAGCGGATGCCGAGGCAAGGGCCGGCGCCAGCCTGCAGCGCCTGGTGGCACTGCTCGCGAAACAGAAGCTGCCGCTCACGGCGCTCGCGCAGGTGGTCATCACGCACGACGGGCTGAGCCCCGCCACCTGCGATGCGGTGAGCGCGCTCGCGGGCCGGCCGGTGGATTTCGTGCGCATCGACGCGGCCACCGGGTACTACGACGCCAAGAACGCCGGCTTCGCGGCCACCGATGCGCAGCGCTGCACGCACGTGGTGTTCGCCGATGCCGACTGCCTGCCCGACGACGACTGGCTGCTGCAGATGCTGCTGCCGTTCACGCAAGGCGCCGATGCGCCCGAGGTGGTGGCCGGGCGCACCAGCTACGCGGCCAACGTGGTCGGCACCGCGCTGACGACCATCGACTTCATGTACTTCCCCAACGCCGACCATGCCGGCGCCACGAGCAACTTCTACGCAAACAACGTGGCCTTCCGCCGCGAGGTGTTCGAGCGGCACAGCTACCAGGCGCTCGACGGCGTGTACCGCGCGCACTGCCAGGTGCTGGGCATGCGGCTGAAGGCGGCGGGCGTGCCCATTCACTACGCGGCCGCGGCCCACACCGAACACCGCCTGCCGGACACGCGCCTGGAGGCGCTCAAGCTGCGCTGGATGCGCGGGCAGGACACTTACTCGCTCACGCCGCACCTGTTGCGCAGCTACGTGTCGCCGCGCTGGCAGTGGCTGGCCAACAGCGGCCCCATCGGCCCGTTGTGCGTGCTGTTCACGCGGCTGGGCTTCAGCGTGAAGGCGCTGAACCATCAAGACCTGCCGCCGCTGCGCGGACTGCGCTGGCTCGCGGGCGTGGCGCTGATCCTGGGCTTCTCGGCCGTCGACATGCTGGGCGCGTTCGCGCGCGGCATCGGCTGGCACACCACGGGCCGCACCAACGCGGACGCGCAGGCGCTCTCCTATCACCGGCCCTGAATCGCCGGCCCCGAGCGGCACTCGCCACAAGAACAACAAACGACAAAGACCATGCACATCCGCTCTTCGTTTCCGGCGCGCCGCGCCGCGCTCGGCCTCGCGCTCGCAGGCGCCTTCACGCTGGCCAGCGCTGCCGACTTCGCCGGCCGCGGCGTCTTCAACTTCAAGTCCGATGCCGGCTGCCCCTTCGCGGCGCTGGCCGGCGCGGGGAACGACTGCAACCGCCTCGCCCTCGACGACCCCGAAACGCGCGCCGCGCTCGACGGCGCCGCGCACACCATCCGCTTCACCAACACCCGCAGCTACGCCGAGAAGACCATCGTCGGCGACGTGCTGCTGCAGGGCTCGGGCCAGGCGCGCAGCGGCCAGCGCGTGCCGCTGACCTTCCACGCGCTGCTGAGCCGCTCGGGCACCGACTGGTCGGTGAGCAGCCACGCGCACTCGCCCATGGGCGGGGAGTTCAACGACATCCGCATCGACCCGTACCAGGTCGTGGTGAACGAGGCGAACACCGACCGCGTGGTGCTCACGGCCGACCAGGTCATCGAGGCGCTGGCCAGGCCCTCGCTCACTGCGCGCTTGGCCAACGTGCTGGTGCAGGTGGACGACAACCGTACCGATGGCGCGAAAGACGCCGACATCACCATCGGCCTGGGCCTGAGCAAGGCGTCGAAGTCGGTGGCGCGCGCACGCTTCCACGCGCCGGCCGCCAAGGGCCGCGAGCTGGCCGAAGCGATGCAGCAAGGCAACTGGACGCTGGAGCTGCAGGCGCTCAGCGGCAAGATCCCGCGCCAGGTGGTGCAGCGCGACATGTTCCTTTACGGGCTGGAATCGCAGTCGCTGTTGCAGCCGCTGCTGCAGCGCGGCTTCCGCAAGAACGAGAAGCTGGTGCTGGGTGCGGCCGGCGGCAAGGGCTTCGTGCGCTACGACGGACAGCAGCGCGAGTTCGCGGGCGCCGACACGGCCGCGCGCGCGTTCCTGCAGGACAGCTTCATCGGGCTCGTGCTGGGCTGGCAGCAGCAACAGCCGCAGCCCGTGCAGGCCAAGGCCGATGCCCGCTGACCAGGCACCGGACACGGCAGCCGGCTTCGACTGCCTCGCCCCGCCACGGCTTCGCGGCTGGCCCTCGATGCAGGCGCGCATCGTGCACCACGTCAAGCGCGCCGCGCTGCGGCAGCTGCATGCGAGCAATGCGGGCGAGATGCTGCTGCTGCGCTTCTACCTGGTGGGCGAGGAGTCGTCCGAGCAGGCGCTGCAGCGCGAGCTGCGCATCGACCCGCCCGACTGGCTCGCGCGCCAGCTCGACCAGCACCTTGCCGACGAGCAGTTGCACGCGCGCCTGTTCGCCGAAGCCATCGTGGAGCGCGGCGGCACCGCCCAGGCCGCCGCCTCGCCCGAGGAAGCACCCCGGCCCGACTGGTTCAGCCGCCGCAAGCTGGCGCGCTGGCAGCAGCTGATCCGCCGGCATGCGCCGCACTTCGCGCACGGCGGGCTGGTGCCTGCCTATGCCATCGGCCTGAGCGCGGAGCAGATGGCCTCGCGCATATTGCAGCGCCATTGCGCGCTGATCGGCCAGCAGCATCCGCTGCATCCGCTGCTGTCGCGCGTGCTGGCCGACGAAGACCGCCACATCCGCCTGTGCAGCCACACGCTGCAGCGCTGCGTGGCGCCGCACGAGCAGCCCCGGCTCGCGCAGCTGATGCGCGAGGTGCGAGACACCGAACGCGGCTTCGGCATCACCGGCGCGGCCGGAATGTGGCTGGCGGGCGTGGCCCTGCGGCTGCGTCCGGGCGCCACGCGGCCGCTGCGGCACCGGCATCACGCCTGAGCGATGCCGCCGCGCATCCTCTACCTCGCGACCGCGGACGCGCGCGGCCACCTGATGCGCGCGCAGCTGCTGACGCACGCCTTGCGCGACGCCGGCGCGCAGGTGCAGGTGCTCACCACCTCGGACGAAGGCGCGCGCTTCCTGGCCGGCTTCGGCATCGAAGCGCCCGTGCTTTCGCGCCACTACGCGGTGCAGTTCGACAAGGAGCAGAACATGCTGCGCCGCGAAACCGACCGCAACGTGGCGCACTACATGTTCCGTCCCACGCGCATGCTGCGCGACGTGCTGCGGCTGAGCCGGCGCTTCCGCGAAGCCGACCTGGTGGTGAACGACTCCTTCCACCCCGCGCTGCTGCTGATGGGCTGGCTGCCGTTCTGGCGCCGCAAGGTCGTGCACGTGTACGGCGCGAGCCTGCGGCATGCGCTGCAGACCAACTTCGAGGGCCGCATGCCGGGCGCCGTGGCGCGGCTGTTCGGCGGCATCGTGGCCTGGCAGATCGACCGCAGCCTCGCGCGCATCGCGCATGACTTCGCGCACGGCGAGCCGGCCCACGACGGGCGCGGCGGCTGGCGGCTGCCGACGCCGGTCGCGGTGGTGGATGCGGCGGCCCATGCGCAGGAGGCCGCGCCGCGCGCCGCCGCTGTCTACCTGAATCCCCACTTCGAGGAACCGGCCCTGGCCGAAGGCCTGGAGCAGGGCCTGGCCGACGCGGGCCTGCCGGCGCACCTCGTGGGCGAAGGCTATGCGCGGCGTCCCCGCTGGCATGCGCGCGACGAGCACTGGATCGAGGCCGCCGCGCGCAGTGCCTTCATCGTCTCCGCGCCGGGCATGGCGGCGCTGTCGATCGCGGCGGTGTACCGCAAGCCGATCCTGCTGCTGCTGACCGACCAGCCCGAACAGGCGATCAACGCCGGGCGCGCCGCGCAGCTCGGGCTCGAGCACCGGGTGGTGGTGTGGCGCGGCGACGCGGCGAAGTTCGCGCGGGCCGTGGCAACCGCAGCGGGCGAACTGCTCGCCATGAATGCCGGCAACACCACGGACGGCGTCGAAGGCAGGCAGGCCGCCATCGACCGCCGCCAGCACTGGGTCGCGCTGCTGATGCGCCTTGCGGGCGGCGCGCCGGCTAGCCCATGACCCCGCGCGCCGAATCGACCACCGAGCGGAACACGCGGGCCGCCGCGCGCAGCGGGTGCATCTCGGCCCATCGCATCGACGTGGCCTTCGGCGGCGCCGAGACCACGCCCCGGCCCATGCGCAGCGACACCTGCAGCCGCTTGATCGTGAAAGACGGCCGCGCCAGCGCACGGCGCGGCAGGGAGCGCCCGGTGTCCGCCACCACGAACTGCAGCACCAGGCACTTGCGCGCCGCCGCGGCCTCGATGTCGAACACGAGGCTGCGGCGCCGCGCCCCCGTAACGCGCCGGGCCGGCAGCACCACGCCGTCGAACATGGCGTGCACGCTCGTGGCCTTGGCATTGCTGCGGTAGTCCACCCGCACCTCGATGCGGTGCGGCTTCTGGTGCGACAGCGAAAGCGATTGCGACGGCGCCAGCGCGGGCAGCGGTATGACCAGGCTGGCCAGCTCGCCCTCGCTGCGCGCGCCCTCTGCGTCGAAGCCGGCCCAGCCGTGGCTGAGCCAGCCGGTCGCGGGGCTGCCGGGGTGGAACATGTAGGGCCGGTCCATCCGCAGCTCGGCCACGTCGCGCAGGCCCTGGCTCTTGTCGTCGAAACCCCAGCGCAACGCGAACGCCCGCTCGATGGCGGCGGCGGGCCAGGCCGATGCCCCCGCGGCGGCATCGGCCGCCAGGGGCGAGATGTCGCCGCAGGCCTCGGCCATGAAGTCCATCGCGCCGAGCCCGGCGCCGATCGGCATCCAGCCCGAGCATGCCGCCGGCAGCTGCGAGCGCGCATTGCGGTCCGCATGGATCAGCGCATGCGCGGGCTTGCGGAAATAGCGCGCCTCGGCCAGCACGCTGGACGACAGCGCCGACGCGAAGTGCACGTTGTTCGCCGACAGCAGCGCATACGTGTTCTCCTGCGTCCACGCGACGTTGGGAATGGCCCGTGCGATGGGCGCGAGGTCGTGCAGCGCGGGCTCGTACGGGTGCGGCTTGATGACCAGCAGGTCGACCCCGCGCGCCAGTTCGCGCAGCGGCGCGATCACGCTGGCCGGATGCATGGTGCGCCCGCCGCCCACCAGCGACAGGTCGACCAGGCTCTGGCCGAAGAACAGCCCCACGCGCAGCCGCGGGTCGAACAGCGAAGCGGCGCCGCGCCTGGCGAAGTAGCCCTTGATCACGCTCGCGTGGTTCCAGAACAGCTCCTCGTCCACCCGGCGCGCGCGCAGCGCGGCCTCGATGGCGGGGTCGTTGGTGCGGGCGCAGAAGTGCAGGTGCTCGGTGAAGCGGCGCGGGTCGATCTCGATGTCGAGGTAGCTGGCGCCGCCGCGGTCGATGCAGTGCTGCAGCGCCGGCGTCAGCCCCCAGCCGATCACCAGGCAGCCGGGGTCGAACGCCGGCATGCCGTCGCGCCCCGCCAGCGGCGCCAGGTCGGCGATGCAGGCGCGGGCCCAGCCGGCCGGGGTGCAGGGCAGGTCGAGCCGGGCCATGAGGCGCGCGACGTCGATGCGCCCGCCGTCGGACAGCGGCGCGACCTCCTGCACCGGCAGGCCCAGGCGGCCGAGGGCGGTGTCGAAGAAAGCACGCAGGAATCGCCGGTTCGCGACGTGGTAGGTCAGGCCGTTGGCCGCGGAGCGAAAAAAATCGTCCGCAAAGACGACGTGGTGGAACCGGCGAGTTTTCATTGTTTTTCCGGGCAGGCCGGCCTGCCCGTGCACACCGCCCCGCCGACCCTTTCTGGCGATGCGCCAATCTAGGCAGCGACTCTTAGCCGGGGATGAGAACTTCGCGGCCTACGCGCAAAGTTGCCGTAAAGGCGCGGGCCGCTCAGTCGAGCACCAAGTTGAGGTCGCGGATGAGCGGGTGCCAGCGCGCCGCTTCGGCCTGCAGCAGCGAAGCGAACTTGCCGGGCCCGTCGCCCGCGGCCTCGATGCCGAGGTCGGCGAACCGGGCCAGCACCGCCGGGTTGTGGATGGCGCTGGCCACCGCCTGCTGCAGCCGCGCCACCAGCTCGCCAGGCGTGTTCACGGGCACCACGAGCCCCATGAGCGTGGCCGCCTCGACGCGCGGCATGCCGAGCTCGGCGAAGGTCGGCACCGCCGGCAGTTGCGCCAGCCGGCGCGGATGGGCCACCGCCAGCGCGCGCAGCCTGCCGCTCTGGATGAAGCGGCGGGCCGCCGCCAGGTCGCACATCATGGCCGGCAGCTGGCCGCCGGCCACGTCGGCCAGCGCGGGCGCCGCGCTGCGATACGGCACGTGCACCATCTTCAGCCCGGCCTCGCGCTCGAGCAGTTCCATGGCCAGGTGCTGCGGGCTGCCGGTGCCGGCGGAAGCGAAGCTGACCTTGCCGGGAAAGGCGCGCGCGTCGGCGATGAACGCGCGCGCGTCTTTCTCGCCGGTGGCCGGGCCGACCAGCAGCACCATCGGCAGCCGGCCCATCAGCGTGACCGGCGCGAAGTCGCGCACGGGGTTGTAGCTGAGGTTGCGGTAGATCGCGGGGTTGAACACCAGCATGCCGTTGTCGGCCGACAGCAGCGTGTAGCCGTCGGCCGGCGCGCGCGCCGCCTCGATGGCGCCGAGCGCGGTGTTGCCTCCGGCGCGGTTCTCGATGGTCACCGGCTGCCCGGTGTCGATGGCGAGCTGGGCGCCCACGGTGCGCGCGACGATGTCGGCGCCGGCACCGGCCGGGTACGGCACGATCCAGCGGAAGGGCCTGGCGGGATAGAGCGGCTGCGCCGTCGCGGCGCGGGGCAGCGTGCCGGCCGCGAGGGCGGCCGTGGACAGGAGCTGCAGCAGAAGCGGTCGGCGGCGGATCATGGGCGGCATGGGCGGGCGTCTCCGCCTCCATGTTAGGGCCTGTTCATCCAGCCCTGCTGGTCCTCAGGCCTTGTGCCGCGGCCCAGCCCGCCACGTCCTCGCGCTTGATGGCGGCGGCCATGAGGCCCGGGAACGCGTCGGGCGTGCATGCGAACGAGGGCACGCCCAGCGCGGCCAGCTTGGCGGCCAGGTCGCGGTCGTAGGCCGGCGCGCCCTCGTCGCTGAGCGCCAGCAGCGCGATGAACTGCACGCCGGCTTCGACCAGCTCGTTGGCGCGGTGCAGCAGCTTTTCTTCCACGCCGCCTTCGTACAGGTCGGAGATCAGCACCAGGATGGTGTTGCGCGGCTCGCGGATCAGGCCCTGGCAGTAGCCCACGGCGCCGTTGATGTCGGTGCCGCCGCCCAGCTGCACGCCGAACAGCAGGTCGACCGGGTCCTGCAGCTGCTCGGTCATGTCGACCACGCTGGTGTCGAACACCACCAGCCTGGTCGCCACCGCCGGCAGGCTGGCCATGACGGCGCCGAAGATGCTCGAATAGACCACCGACGCGGCCATGGAGCCGCTCTGGTCGATGCACAGGATCACCTCGCGCTGCGGCTGCCGCGCCTTGCGGCCGTAGCCGACCAGCGACTGCGGCACTACCGTGCGGTACTCGGGCTGCCAGTGGCGCAGGTTGGCGCGGATGGTGCGGTTCCAGTCGATCTCCGAATGGCGCGGGCGGCGGTTGCGCTGGCTGCGGTTGAGCGCACCGCTCACGGCGCTGCGCATCGGCTCCTCGAGCTTCTTCATGAGCTCGTCGACCACCTTGCGCACCACGGCGCGTGCGGTGTCCTTGGTGCCCGCGGGGATCACGCTGGCCAGCGCCACAAGGCTGGCCACCAGGTGCACGTCGGGCTGGGCGTTGTCGAGCATCTCGGGCTGCAGCAGCATCTGGCGCAGGTTGAGCCGCTCCATCGCGTCGCGCTGCATCACCTGCACCACCTGGCTCGGAAAGTACTTGCGGATGTCGCCGAGCCAGCGCGCCACGCTGGGCGCCGAATCGCCACGGCCGCCGCGCTGGCCGCCCTGGCCCAGGCCGCGCCGGCCGTCGGCCTCGTAGAGCGCGGCGAGCGCCATGTCGATCTCGCGCACCCGGCCTTCCACGGCGCCGCAGCTGGGCGTGGCCTCGCTGCCGAGCACCAGCCGCCAGCGCTGCAGGCGGTCGGTGGAGGGCGGCGTCTCGTCCGCGGACGCGGCAACGGTGTCGTCGGTGTTCATGCCTTCACTCCCAGCAGTTCCCGCAGCAGCGGCAGCGCGAGCACCGCGCGAGATTCGTCCCACTCGGCGGCGGCTGTGGCGACCACCGCCGTGCCGCCTTTTCCACCGGTCGCGCCCCGCTTCGCGCGCTCGCCCAGCGCGCGCCGGTCGGCGCCCGAGAAGTCGGCGAAGCTGCGGCGCACCAGCGGCAGCACCTGCAGGAAGTGTTCTTCGCCCAGCGCCGACAGCCAGCCGTCGACCAGCGGCCACACGGCCTCGTCGTGCAACAGCACCATCGCGTTGCGGTTGAGGAAGCCTTCGAGCCACGCGGCCGCCTCGGTGGGCGGAGCGCCTGCCGAGAGATTGCGCGCGAGCTGCTGCGAGGCACCTTCGCTGTCGATCTGCGCATCGTCGAGCAGCAGCCGGCAGGCCACGCCGCGCAGCAGCGGCGCCGCGCTCTCGCCGAAGGCGATGGCGCGCAGCGCGCCGCGCCATGCGGCGGTGGTTTCCTCGCCGTCGCGCAGGCGCACCGCGTCGTGTGCGGCGATGAGGCTGGTGCGCAGCGATTCGGCCGCTTCGGCGTCGAGCGCGCCGCAGGCAATGGGCAGGCCGATGGCGCCGCGCACGATGAGGCTGTCGAGCACGTGCGAGAGCAGCGCGCTGTCGGTCTGGCGCACGCTGCCGTAGCGGAACACGTTGGCCAGCGGCGGCACCGCGCCGATGAGCTGCACCGCGTCGCCGGTGAGCGCGGCGCGGTCTTCGAGCGCGCGGGTCACGGCCTGCACTGCCGCGGGCAGGTCGGCCAGCAGCACGGTGTCGACCTGCCCGGCCAGCGCGGTGAGCGAGCTTTCGCCGGCCAACTGCTCCATCACGCGCGAGGTGGCGGCATGCGCCAGGGTCGCGCCGAAGCGGCTGGCCTCGATGATGCGCAGCGCGAATTCGGGCTGCCACTGCAGCTGCCACACCTCGTGGAAGGTGCCGCGGCTGGAACGCTGGCCGACGGTGGGCGCGCCCCAGGGCAGGTCGAGCAGGCGCAGCCGGTGCAGCAGGTGGCTGCGCGCGAGGTCGTTGGGCTGGCGCAGGTCGAGGTCGAGCGTGCGCGCGGTGGCTTCCGGCTTCAGGCGCAGGCTTTTTTGCTGCTGCTCGATGTCGCGCTGCAGCGGCACGGTGGGCACTTCTGCCGGCACCTGGCCCATGCGGTCGCCGACGGTCAGGCGCTCGCGGATCAGCGTGAGCGGCGCCTGCTCGCCCATGCAGATCACGCTGCGCACGGCCTCGTCGAGTTCGGGCAGGCCGGGCGCGGGGCGTTCGCGCAGCGCGGCGAGGGTGTCGGCCAGGCGCGTGGCCTCGATCAGGTGGGCGGAGGAGCAGTCGAGGTCGTGCTCGCGCAGCAGCCGCGCCACGCGCGCGAGCCAGCCGGTGCTGCGGCCCGCCACCTGCTCCCCCTGCTGCCACAGGTGCTCGTACCAGCCCGGCGAATCGATGCCCGCGCCGTAGCCGCTGGCGCTGGTGAGGTGGCGGTAGGTCCACGGCACCCAGGTGGCCAGCACCTTGAGCCTGGGCAGGCCCTTGAGCAGCGCCGCGTCGGCCTTGGCGGTGGCCGCGCCCTGCAGGGCCGGCACGTGCCAGGCGCCGCAGACCACGGCGATGCGCTGGTGGCCGGCCTTGACGGCTTCGCGTATCGATTGCCGCATGAAGGCCTCGCGCAGTTGCTCGCGCTTCGCGGCGCGCGGGCCGCGGCGGTCTTCGGGTGTTTCGGCGCGCACGGCCGTCATGGCCTCGGCGATGGCGCCGAACAGGTCTTCGCCGTCGCCGCGCTCCTCGACCATGTGGTTCCACCAGCTCTCGCCGTCGGCATAGCCGGCGGCGTGGGCGAGCCAGTCGAAGGGGTCGTCGGGGATCCGCTGCAGCGCCGCTTCTTCGCCGGAGGCCGGTGCTTCGTCGTGTTCGTCATCGCCCGGCGGCTCGCCGGCTTCGGCCTCGGGCGCTTCCTGTGCCTTCGCGGCCTCGGCTTCGTCGGCGGCGCGCGCGGCCTGCTCGATCGCCATGCGATGCGACTGCGGCAGGTCGATGAAGCGCACCGGCAGGTTGCGCGACACGCCCCATTGCAGCGCCTGCCATTCGGGCGAGAACTCGGCGAAGGGGTAGAAGGCGGCGAGCCCCGTGTCCTCGCCCGCGTGGATCAGCATCGCGACCGGCGGGCGCAGGTCGGCGTGCGCCATGAAGGACAGCAGGCCTTCCGCGTCGGGCGGGCCTTCGACCAGGATGCAGTCGGGCTGCAGCGACTCGAAGGCGCGCAACAGGCTGCGCGCGCAGCCGGGCCCGTGATGGCGGATGCCGAAGTAGTGCAGCGGAGAGCCCATCTGTTCAGTGCGTCGGAAAAGTGAAGTAGCAGGGGCTCAGAGACCGTAGCGCGCTTCCATGGCCTCGTGCCATTCGGTCGGCTCCCCGGCCGCGCGGGCCAGCTCGGTCCAGCACAGCTGGTGGCCCTTGCACAGCGCAGCCACGCGCGCGGCAATGGCGCGCGGCGGCACGCTGGCGGGCGCGGTCACGGCGAGGTAGAGGCCGGGGAGGCCGTCGTCTTCGTCGTCTTCGTCGTCTTCGTCTTCTTCGTCTTCTTCGTCCGCGCCATCCGCTTCGGCGTCGCTCACGCGGTAGTTGTCGTTGCTGTACTGCCAGGTGCTCCAGCCCGCCTCGTGGAGCGCGTCGCGCAGGGCGCTCACGCTCTCCTCGCCAGGGTGCACGCCGTCGATCATGTAGCTCGGGCCGTAGGGGCCCTTCTCCAGCAGGTGCACGGGCGCGGTGAAGACGCGGGTGTAGGTGCGCAGTTCTTCCTCGTCCTCGGGCGGCTGCTCCGCCAGCCTGGGCTCGAACACCACCCAGTCGCCCAGGCGCTGCTCGAGGCCGCGCGGCGAGGGCTGCACGATGCGCGCGGTGGCCGGGCCGGTGCGGCGCGCGAGCACGTCGCGCTCGCGGCCGTTTTCCTCGCAGCGCAGGTAGACCAGGCCCCAGTCTTCCTCGACCTCGGCATCGTCGGGCTGGCCGGCTTCGAGTTCCATCTCGAGCGCGCGGGCCTGCGCGCGCACGTCGGCCCACTGGCGCGCCGCGGTGGCGGCGATCAGCAGCTCCCAGCGGCGGCCGGGCTCGGGCGCATCGTCGGCGGCCAGCACCATGCGGCGCTGGGCCACGGCCGTGTCGAAGTCCTTCAGTTCCATGGCCGCGTCGGCCCACAGGCGGCGCGTGGCCGTGGCCTCGGGGTCGTGCGCCAGCACCTGCTCGACCAGCGGGCCGACCTGCGTGTAGCGCCCTTCGCGGAAGGCGATGCGCGCGCGGTACCAGGCGGCCATGGCCGGCTGCGCGGCCTCGATGCGTCGCGCCTGTTCCTCGATGGCGCCCAGGTCGCCGGCGCTGAAGCACAGGCCGAACCAGTGGTTCTGCAGCGCCACCGATTGCGGCGCCGCCAGCACCATGGCCTGCAGCCGGCTGCGCGCCTCGTCGTGGCAGCCGTAGTTCGACAGCGCGGAGGCCAGCATCATCGCCAGCCCCTCGTCGCCGGGCAGCGCCTGGTGCGCCTGCTCCAGCCACTGGATGACGGCCTCGTTCGACAGGCCCTCGGCCTCGGGCGAACGCAGCCAGTCGGGCAGCGATTCGGGCGCGCTCGGCGCGGGCTTCGGCGCCACGGCGGCGAGCGCCTGCCCGGCACGCCGCACCTTGTCGGCGGCACCGAAGTCCTCGCGCAGCAGCGGCACGTGGTGGCGTGCACGCGCCACGGCCTGCGCGGCCAGCCACGGCACCTGCCGCGCGCCGGCCAGCTCGGCCTGGGCTAGCGCAAGGTCGATCAGCAGCCGGTGGCTGCCGACGGTGTGCAGGTGCTCGATGGTGGTCCACAGCGCGTGGCCCAGCGCGGGCGTGTTGAGCTCCGGCAGCGCGCGCGCGGCCGCGACGGCGGCGCGGCACCACGACACATGGTCGGCCACCTCGATGTCGCCGAATTCCGGCAACAGGTCCCACCCGGCCTGCGGCTGGCCGGCCAGCACGAGCGCGCGGCTGCGCTGCAGCCGGCGGGTCGACTGCTCGCGGCGGTCGTCCTCGTCGGCTTCGTCCTCGGAGTCGTCGAGCAGCTTGAGCGCGGTGTGCGGGTCGCCGGCCGCGAGCCATTGCTCGACCTCGGTGGTGACGAACAGCGTGGTCACTTCCTCGCCGGCGCGGCGCTGCGCGTCGCGCTGGCTCTTCAGGTAGAGCACGGCCTCGCGCGGCTGGCCCTGGTCGCCCATGGCATTGGCGCGCTCGATGCTCAGGCAGCCGAAGCAGCCCCAGCTGGGGTCGATGCGCGCCAGCGTCTCGTCGCAGGCCGCGAGGCGCTCGCCGGCCCAGCCGGGGCCGTCGACGTTCGCGTAGGTGGCCACCAGGTCCTGCGTGACGCACACGCTCTGCGGGCAGCCCTGGGTCTTTTCCTGGTGCGCCCGCTCGTAGGCATCGACCACTTCGCCGAGCTGCGACTCGCCGTGGTGGCGCGCCACGCGCGAGGCGCACAGCCAGTGCTTGAAGTACACGTCGAGCCACGGAATGTCGAGGCCGCGCGCGCTGGCGAGCGCCTCGGGCACCAGCGCCTCGACCAGCGCATGGTTGCCCTGGAACTGCTGGTGCGGCACATCGTGAATCAGGTAGGCCAGGCGCTGCTGGCCTTCTTCCTCGAGCCGGTCCGACAGGTCGTTGACCCAGGCAAAGCTGTCCATCGTGTTGATCCTCTCTCTTTGGTTTTCTAGGAAGCCGAGCGCGGCGCGCAGAGCGCGGCCACGGCCCGGCTGAAATCGGCCAGCAGTTCGACCAGCGGCGGCTGGCCCTTCAGTTCCTCGCCGCCCGGCGCCATGATGGCCTTGAAGCTGCGCAGCAGCGCGACCGCATGCGCGGGCACGGCGCGGCCCTCGCGGTGGCTTTGCAGCAGCGCCTGGATGGCCGGGTTGTCGAGGTTCACGTACAGCCGCGCCGACACGCTCGCGTCGATGCGCTGGGTGAACGCGCGCGCCAGGCTGAGCGCGGCGCCGGCCATGCGCTTCCTGGCCTCGTCGGTCTCCAGCCGCGCCTTCAGCTGCGCCTCGCGGTCGGGCACGGCGATCAGCGGCAGCTCGGGCGACACGAAGCGCGCGGGCACCACCAGCTCGCCCCATGCGAGGTGTTCGCGCAGCCAGGCGAGTTCGCTCTCGGGCAGGTCTTCGCCGCGGAACATGCGGGCGTTGCCGGCGGCGGTGCCGATCTCGATGAGCTGAACGCCGCGATCGCTTACCCACTGGCGCAGGAAGCCGGCCACGGCGTAGCGGTCGCCGCGCGCCACGGGCACCTGCAGCGCGCGGAACAGCACGTCCTCGAAGCCGCCGCTCTGGCCCAGGCTCAGGTGGATGCGGCCTTCGCGCACCAGGCTGCGCACCGGCAGGTCGCCCTGGCTGGTGGGCAGGCGCACGGCGTCGGCCAGCATGGCGAAGAGCTCGTCCTCGCACAGCGCGGCGCCCAGCAGCGCTTCGTTGTGGCGCGTGAGCAGCCGGCTCCAGGCCGGTGCCTGCGACCGCGAAAGATCGGCCAGGCCGCGGATCAGCGCGTCCTGGATGTGGGCGCGCGTGGCCTGGTAGGCGGCGTCGCGCTGCAGGTCTTCGCGGCTGGCGGTGGGCGTGAGCGCGTTCGACTCGATCACGCCGCCGATGAAGCCGGCCCACACCGGCAGCAGGTCGCGCGCCTCGTCGTCGAGCAGCATGCCGCGCACGTAGACGCTCAGGTGGCGGTTGTCGCTGGTGCCGTAGGTGGCGCCGTCCTGCACCCACAGCAGGCCGCGCGCGTCGCTCTCGCCCTCGGGCTCCACGGGAATCACGCAGATGGGCTCGAAGTGCCGCTCCATGCGTGCGGCGAAGGCCATGCGCTGGCGCTGCAGCACCGCGGGGTGCAGCACCACGCCGTCGGCGGCGGCGCGCCACGGCGGCGGGTCGGCGTTGACGCATTCGTCGTCGAACCACAGCGGCTCGCGCAGCAGCGCGCAATAGCGCCC
Organism: Variovorax sp. MPBD4-3; assembly: GCF_058809745.1. Lineage (NCBI taxonomy): Bacteria > Pseudomonadati > Pseudomonadota > Betaproteobacteria > Burkholderiales > Comamonadaceae > Variovorax > Variovorax sp. MPBD4-3. The sequence continues at coordinate 48,786 of NZ_JBXASW010000030.1, read as the reverse complement.
GAGCACTTTCTTCAGCACGCCGGCCGAGCACAGGTGGTTGAAGTCGCTGCGCATCGAGAGGTGGATCTCGGTGCCCACCGGCCGCGCGTCGATGGCCTGCACCGCGTAGCGCCGGCCGTCCGACGAACGGTAGCGCCAGCCTTCGCCGGGCGACTGGAACGAGGTGCTGTTCACCACAACCTGCTCGGCCACCACGAAGGCGGAGAGAAAGCCCAGCCCGAACAGGCCGATGAGCTCGTCGCTGCCGTCCTTGTCGGACGCGCGCAGCTGCCGCGTGTAGCCGTTGCCCAGCGTGGCGAGGTAGCGGTGCAGCTCCTGCTCGGTGAGGCCGGAACCGTTGTCGCGGATGACGATGGTCTGCGCGGCCTCGTCGGCCAGCACGTCGATGCGGCCGGCCTCGGTGAAGGACGGGTCTTCGAGCCGGCGGCGCGAGATGGAGTCGTGCGCGTTCTGGATCAGCTCGCGGATCGCCACCACGGGCGTGGAATACAGGTGCTTGGCCAGCACGTCGAACAGGCCGTCCAGGTGCACCTGGGTGGTCTGCAGCGCCGGCGTCTGCGAAGGGAGGTCTGGCTGTGGGGAGTCCGACATCGGCGCGCTCACAGCTGCTCGCGGCAGGCGCGGTACAGGTCCTTCCAGTCGCTGCGCTCCTTCACCACCGTCTCCAGGTACTCCTTCCACACCACCTGGTCCTGCACCGGGTCCTTGATGACCGCGCCGATCAGGCCCGAGGCCACGTCGGCCGAGCGCAGCACGCCGTCGCCGAAGTGGCCGGCCAGCGCCATGCCGCTGTTGATGACGGAGATGGCCTCGGCGGTGGAGAGCGTGGAGCTGGGCGACTTGATGCGCGTCTTGCCGTCCTCGGTCTGGCCGTTGCGCAGCTCGCGGAAGATCTGCACCACGCGCCGCACTTCCTGCAGCGCCGGCGGCTCGGCCGGCAGCGCGAGCGCGCGGCCCAGTTCGCCCACGCGCTTGACCACGATCTGCACTTCCTCCGCCTCGCTGGACGGCACCGGCAGCACCACCGTGTTGAAGCGGCGCTTGAGCGCGCTCGACAGCTCGTTCACGCCCTTGTCGCGGTTGTTGGCGGTGGCAATGACCGAGAAACCGCGCACCGCCTGCACCTCGCTGCCGAGTTCGGGAATGGGCAGTGTCTTTTCGGACAGCACGGTGATCAGCGTGTCCTGCACGTCGGCCGGGATGCGGGTGAGTTCCTCGACGCGCGCGATCTTGCCCAGGCGCATGGCGTGCACCAGCGGGCTGGGCACCAGCGCCTTGTCGGACGGGCCGTGGGCCAGCAGCTCGGCGTAGTTCCAGCCGTAGCGCAGCTGCTCTTCGCTGGTGCCGGCGGTGCCCTGGATCAGCATGGTGGAGTCGCCGCTCACGGCGGCGGCCAGATGCTCGGACACCCACGACTTGGCCGTGCCCGGCACGCCGTACAGCAGCAGCGCGCGGTCGGTGGCGAGCGTGGAGACCGCGATTTCCATCAGTCGCGGATTGCCGATGTACTTGGGACTGACCTCGAAGCCGCTGGCGAGCTTGCCGCCCATCAGGTAGGTGAGCACCGCCCAGGGCGAGAGCTTCCAGTTGGCCGGACGCTGGCGGTCGTCGACCTTCTGGAGCGCATCGAGTTCTTCGGCGAATTGCTGTTCGGCATGCTGGCGCAGGACATTGCTCATGGACGGCCTTGGGATGGAGAAGAAGAAGTAGATGAAAGGGTGAGGAACAGCCGGCGCGCGCGCACGATGCGCGCGGTCTCGGCCAGCGCGTTGGCGGTGCCGGGTGTTTCGTCGGCGGCGCGCGGCAGGTCGGCCAGCGCAGGCAGCGCCGAGGGATGCAGCAGCGCCGCAGCGCTGGTGAGCACCTGGCGCAGCATGTAGTCGTTGGCGAGGCTGCCGCGCTCCACGCGCAGGCGCAGTGCGGCGGCCAGCCTCGCGGACAGCTCGGCCGACGGCGTTTCGCCGGGCGCGCAGGCCTGGTCGGCGAAGCCCACGACTTCCTGCGCGCCGTTGCCTTCGGCGCCCAGCTCGGCGAGCCAGTGGCGCTCGCGGCGCGCGCGCGGCAGCAGCGCGAGCAGCTGGCCGATCCAGGCGCGCTGGGCGCGCGGACGGTCGAGCATGGCGTCGCACCAGTCGTGGTCGGGGGCGGCGATGACGGCGTCGTTCCAGCCGCGCAGCAGCGCGTCTTTCCAGTCGCCGGCGGCTGCCCAGTCGAGCAAGGCCGCCGGCGTCATGCCGGTGCGCGCGGTCCACCAAGACAGCGGCGCCTGGCGCACGAGCTGGTAGAGCCACCATGCGCGCTCGCCGAGGCTGTCGTGCGTGGGGCGTGCGGGGTCGATGGCGTCGTCCTTCCAGCGCGCGTCGGCGGCTTCGGGAGCGTCGATGCGCCATGTGGCGCCGTCCTGCTTCAGCAGCCGGTCGAGGAAGGCGGCGATGCGCTGCGCATGCGCGCTCTGCGGCAGGCGCTGCAGCAGTTCGACGGCGGCCTGGCGGACGTCGCGGGCGCGGTCCTTGAGCTGGGCGTCGATCAGTGCCTCGTCGTCGGGGCCGAGGTTTTCGGCGAGCGCGCCGAGCAGCGCGGCGCGGTCCTTGGCGGGCAGTTGCTGCAGCTCGGCGGCAAGGCGTTCGCGCGCGCCGGCCGGGTCGGCCTGGCGCTGTTCGCGCAGCACCGCGACGCGTTGGTCGAGGCTGCCTTCGTCCCAGCGTGTCTGCGCGTCGGCCTGTTCGCTGGCGCCGACGGCATAGCGCCAGTCGTCGTTGCGCGCCGCGAGCCAGAGACCGCGTTCGCCGAGCGCGGGGGCCACGGCGGGCCGCAGGTCGACGGCGCGACGGCCGGCGTCGAGCGCCAGGGGCAGCAGGCTGTGCGGCAGGCGCAGGCCAGCGGCCGCGAGCGCTGCCAGGCCTTCATGCTGCAGGCGCAGCGGGCCGCTCGACAGGGCATCGGCGATGGCGGCCTGCAGCGCGGCGTCCTTGAGTTCGGGGCGTTCGTCTTCGGCGGCGACAGGCGCGTCGGACGGCGGCAGCTTCGGCGCGACGAAGCCCGCGCGGCGCCCGACCGCGACGGCACCCGCCATGCGCAGCAACCGGCCTTGCGCCTCGCCGCCTTGCAGCGCCTGCAACAGCCCGGCGAATTCGCCCGCCATGCCTTCGGCCGGCGGCACGGGCTGGCGCGAGGTGCCGACCAGCGCGGCCTGCAGCAGTTGGTTCCAGTGGCTCATTCGATGACCTCCGTGCTTCGCACTGCGGTGCGAGCTTGCTTGGGGCGGCCCGGCGCTGCGCTCATGTCCGCACTCCCGCCAGCGTCCAGACCGGCGCGCTGCCCGCCACGGCACCCATCGGCCATGCGGTGAGCGGCGCGAACTGCTCGCCGTCCCACTCGCCGAACACGCGCAGCGGCGCACCGCCGGAATGCGCCAGCAGCTGCCATGCCTCCTGCGCCGCGATCTGCATCGGCAGCGCCTGCGGCGCGCCGCCGAGGCGCAGCCACCAGCGGTCGCCGTCGCGGCTGGGCACGGCGTCGGCCCACACCATCGGCAGCAGCGGCTGCCAGGGGTTGGCGGCGATCTGCTGCGCCATGCGCTGCCATTCGTCATCGGGCACGTCATTGGCGGGGGCAGCCGTGGCGGGCGCGTCGGACGGCAGCTCGGCCACCAGCGCGCGCTGCGAGGCATGGCCTGGATAGAAGCACAGCACCGCCGCGCGTTCGCTGCCGCTGACCCAGCCGGTCTCGAAGCCGCGCCCGCCGTGGGCGTAGTCGAGCAGCAGCGCGCGGCGCCCGCTCGCGCGGCCTTGCAGCCACACGTGGCGCTCGACCAGCTTGGTGTCGCGCTCGTCGATGCACTGGCCCAGCACCAGCCAGTGGTCGCTGACGCGTTCGCCCTCGGCGAGCAGCGCCTCGCGGTCCTGCGGCCAGCCGAGCGCGGTGCGCAAATCGGCCAGCGTGGCGGGCGACAGCGATTCGCGGCGCGGGACCGCATCGACGATGAGCTGCAGCCGCCCGAGCCGGTCGAGCAGCCGCGCGGGCCAGCCTTCGCCCACGCCGATGAGTTCGGCCGCCTGCGTGATGCGCTGGCCGAGCCCCGGCGCCTGGGCATCGACCATGCGCGCGGCCATCGCGCTCCAGGCTTGCTGCTGCTCGCTGCCGAGCGATGCCAGGCCGCGCTGCGTCTGGTCGTCGAGCCAGAGTGCAAGCTCCTGCGCGCCGGCCTCGATGCGCTTCCAGCGTTGCGCGTCGCGCCTGGCGGCAGCGGCGGGGTCGGCCGCGGCCGGCGGTTCGGCGGCGCGGGCTTCTTTCTTCTCGGCCTTTTCGCGGCGCGAGGCGAGCCACTCGGCCACCCACGGCGGCGGGTCGCCCTGGGTGAAGCCGGCTTCGTTCTGCGCGCGCAGCAGCATCAGCGCCAGGCCGTGCTTGCAAGGGAATTTGCGGCTCGGGCACGAACACCGGAACACCGGGCCCGTGAGGTCGACCTGCGTCTGGTAAGGCTTGCTGCCGCTGCCCTGGCATTCGCCCCACACGGCGGTGTCGGAGAACGCGAGCGTGGGCCACTTGGCCGGTGCGAGCAAACCCTTGGCGGCCTTGGCCGACGCGTCGTCGGGGGCGAGCGCCAGGACGGCTTCTGTGCTGAGACTCATCGGGGCACCCTCGCGCCGCTCCGCGGCGCGGATGATTGAAAGAACGCGGCCATCAAGGCGCGACGGGATTGCCCGGCGTGCCGGCCTCGCGGGCCGAGGCCGCCGCGGCCGCGACGGCCGGCGTGCGGTAGCTCACGTTCACCGCAGGCTCCGGCGGCGGTCGCGTGATCTTGAAGAGAGGCGGCCTGGCGGGGGCAGCCGGAGCGGCGGCAGTCCGGGCCGCGGGCGCGACCGGCGCTGAAGGCGCAGTAGACGCTATAGGCGTGAAAGGCGCCGCTGGCGTCGAATACAGGATGGGGGCGGGCGTTCCCGGCGCGGCCGTCACGGTGACGGCGGCCGGGGCCACGGTCGAGGCGGCCGGGGCCACGGTCGAGGCGGGCGCGACAGGCGCTGCGGGCGCGGCCTTCGGGTCGTAGAGCACCGCGCCCTTGCTGATCCCCGTGGCCACCGGCCCCACGCCGACACCGACGCCGGCCGAGCCCGACACCTGCCCGCCGTTGTTCACCGCCACGCCCGCGCCGAGCGGGCCGAAGCCCGTGTTGAGCCCGACCGAGAAGTTGCCGTCCTTCGTGGCGCCGAGCCCCAGCGAGAGCCCCGGCACCAGCGGAATGCCGACGTGATAGTGCGAGCAGCCGCCCACCATGAGGAGCAGCAGCGCCGCGGGAACCGCGGCGGCCGTTGTCCGGACGGTGCGCGGCCGGCCGGTCACACCAGCAGCGCGTTCACGCGCCTCACGTAGGCCGCCGGATCGGCGGGCAGGCCGCCTTCGGCCAGCAGCGCCTGGTCGAACAGGATGTTCGCGAGGTCGTCGAAGTGCGCCGAGCCCTCGAGCTTCTTCACCAGCGGATGCTCGGCGTTCACCTCGAGCACCGGCTTCAGCTCGGGCGCGGGCTGGCCGGCCTGCTTGAGCATGCGCGCGAGCTGCGTGCTCATGCCGCCGTCCTGCACCACGAGGCAGGCGGGCGAGTCGACCAGGCGGGTGGTCACGCGCACGTCTTCGGCCTTGTCCTTGAGCGCTTCCTTGAGCTTCTCCAGCAGCGGCTTGAACGACTCGGCGGCTTCCTCGGCAGCCTTCTTCTCGGCCTCGTCCTGCAGCTTGCCGAGGTCGACCGCGCCCTTGGCCACGCTCTGCAGCGGCGTGCCGTCGAACTCGTTGAGGTAGTTCAGCGCCCACTCGTCGACGCGGTCGGTCATGAGCAGCACCTCGATGCCCTTCTTCTTGAAGACTTCGAGCTGCGGGCTGTTCTTGGCGGCGGCGAGGGTGTCGGCGGTGATGTAGTAGATCGCGTCCTGGCCTTCCTTCATGCGGGCCTTGTAGTCCGCGAAGCTCACGCTCACCGAGTCGGTGGTGGTGGAGGCGTAGCGCAGCAGCTTGGCGATGCGGTCGCGGTTGCCGAAGTCCTCGCCCAGGCCTTCCTTGAGCACGGCGCCGAACTCGGCGTAGAACTTGGCGTACTTGCCCGATTCGTCGGCCGCGCTCGCGGCGGCTTCGGCGGCGGTGGGCGCGTTCTTGTCGACCACGTCGGTCACGGCTTCGGTCGGCTCGGGTGCGGGCACCGATTCGCCCGAGCCCACGTCGATGCGGCCTTCGGTGCTCTCGGGGCCGGTCTTCTGCTTCTTCGCCAGGTCTTCGAGCATGCCGAGCACGCGCTTGGTGCTGCCTTCGCGGATGGCCTTTACGTCGCGGCTTTCCTGCAGCAGCTCGCGGCTCACGTTCAGCGGCAGGTCGGCCGAGTCGATCACGCCCTTCACGAAGCGCAGGTAGCTGGGCAGCAGGGCCTCGGCGTCGTCCATGATGAAGACGCGCTTGACGTACAGCTTGACGCCCGCGCTCTTGTCGCGGTTCCACAGGTCGAACGGGGCCTTGGCCGGGATGTAGAGCAGCTGCGTGTATTCGGTGCTGCCTTCCACGCGGTTGTGGCTCCAGGCGAGCGGCGCCTCGTAGTCGTGGCTGATGCTCTTGTAGAACTCTTCGTACTGCTCGGCGGTGATGTCCTTCTTGGGGCGGCTCCACAGGGCGTTGGCCTTGTTGACGGTTTCCCATTCGCCGGTCTTCACCATGTCGCCGGGCTGGTCGTTCTCGCCTTCCTTCCACTCTTCCTTTTCCATCAGGATGGGCAGGGAGATGTGGTCGGAGTACTTGCCGACGATCTGCTTGAGCTTCCAGGCGTTGAGGTATTCGTCGGCGTCGTCGCGCAGGTGCAGCGTGATGCTGGTGCCGCGCTCGGGGCGGGTGATGTCGGCCACCTCGAAGTCGCCGGCGCCGCCGCTGACCCAGCGCACGCCCTGGTCGGCCGGCAGGCCGGCGCGGCGCGATTCGACCGTGATCCTGTCGGCCACGATGAAGCCCGAGTAGAAGCCCACGCCGAACTGGCCGATGAGCTGAGCGTCGGCCTTCTGGTCCCCGCTGAGCTTGCTCATGAAGTCCTTGGTGCCGCTCTTGGCGATGGTGCCGAGGTTGTCGATGGCTTCCTGGCGCGACAGGCCAATGCCCTTGTCGGTGATGGTGATGGTGCGCGCGGCCTTGTCGAAGGACAGGCGCACGTCGAGATCGGACTGGCCCTCGTACAGCTCGGGGTGGTCGAGCGCCTCGAAGCGCAGCTTGTCGCACGCGTCGGAGGCGTTCGAGATCAGCTCGCGCAGGAAGATTTCCTTGTTCGAATAAAGCGCATGCGTGACGAGGTGCAGCAGTTGCGCGACTTCAGCCTGGAACGGGAGTTTGGTGTTGGAGGAATCAGCCATGGAAAAAGAAATATCGAGTCAAAAAAATTCTAAATCGGCACGGTGCCCGCAAGGTGACGGCGTGCCGACTTTCTAAGGTAAGGCGTTCGTGTGCTTCTTCAACATCCCGAGCCTCGGGACTGATGCACTTCGTATTTTTATTAAAACGAATGGCTTCCATGTAGGCGCACGGCGCCTCATGGAACACAAAAGAGTACCGCACCCGGCATCTCCAAAAAATCCGATTTCCGATGCGCCGGGCATGGCGTCGAACGGCAATTCTGCCGGTCGAGGTGCGCGGCGGGGCTGCGCCAGGTCAGCTCCCGCTGGGATTGATCGCCAAAGCTGCGGGGTTGCCCTCGTTTCCAACCCACCAGGAGCTTTGCATGAACAACAAGAATCCCCGGACGCTGTGGATCGCCGCCTGCCTCGGCCTGGCCGCCTTCGCGGCGCAGGCCCAGGTGCCGGCCGACGCGCCGGCCGGCACCACCGTGCAATGCAAGGACGGCAGCTATGCGTCACCCGACACCAGGTCAGGCGCCTGCCGCGGGCACAAGGGCATCAAGACGTGGTTCGGCAAGGGCGCGGCCGCGGCGCCCGCAGCAAACGCCGCTGCCGCGGCTCCGGCCGTGCAGACCCAGTCGGCCGATGTCGGCAAGACCGGCGTCGCGCCGAGCACCGGCACGGCCACCAAGACCCCCGGCGCGCCCGACCCCACGAAGATGGCCGCCGCGCCCGGCGGCGGTGCCGGCAAGGTGTGGGCCAACGACGAGACCAAGGTCTACCACTGCATGGGCGACCGCTACTACGGCAAGACCAAGAAGGGCGAGTACCTGAGCGAGGCCGATGCCAAGGCCAAGGGCATGCACGCCTCCCACAACAAAGCCTGCTCGTAGGCTCCTTCGTCATTTCGGCTGGGATTCGACTTCCCGGGTCCAGCGGTCGATCAGCCGCTTGCGCTCGGCCGCCTTGCCGTATTTCTCGAAGTCGTACTTGATGAGCTTCACGTCGGCCATCGACGGGATGCGCGGGTCGGGCTTGAAGGTCTTGTTGGCCGGCGACTGCAGGCTGCCTGCCTTGCCGCCGATGGACTGGCCCGCGGGGCTCATGAGCCAGTCGTAGTAGCGCCTGGCGTTCTCCTTGTTGCGCGCGCCCTTCACCAGGGCGATGCCGCCGATCTCGTAGCCGGTGCCCTCGCAGGGCGCGGCGGTCTTCACGGGAAATTTGTCGTAGCGCCAGCGCTCGAAGCCGAAGATGAAGCTCACGCCGATGGCCACTTCGCCCTTGGCCACGTTGGGCGCCTGCGCCTGGCCGCTGCGGGTGTAGCTGGTCACGTTGCGGTGCAGCTTCCTGAGGTAATCGAAGGCCTGGTCCTCGCCCATCTGCTGCACCAGGCCCGCGATGATGGTGTAGGCCGTGCCGCTGGAGGCGGGGTGCGATATTTCTATCTCGCCCTTGTATTCGGGCTTGACCAGGTCGGCCCAGCACCTGGGCTCGTGCAGCTTCTTTCTCTTCAGCAGGTCGGTGTTGAAGCCGAAGCCGATGGCGCTGGTGTAGAAGCCGCCCACCATGTTCTGCGACATCGCGTACTGGCGCACCGACCAGTCGTACAGGTCGTTGATGTAGGCCGGCCGGTAGGGCTCCAGCAGGCCCTGCTCGGCGGCCTGCAGGAACGGATCGCCGGTGCCGCCCCACCAGATGTCGGTCTTGGGGTTGGCAGCTTCCGCGCGCAGCTGCGCACCGATTTCGCCGGTGCCCTTGTGGGCCTGCTGCACCTTGATGCCGGTCTCGCGCGTGAAGGCCGCGGCGGCGGCCTCGCACCAGCCAGCGTCGGTGCTGCACAGCGCGTTGACGGTGCCCTGCGCGGCCGCGTTCGACGCGCCCAGCAGCGCCGCCGTGGCCACGAGGGCCGTGCATGCGACGGCGGCTGCGGTGTGTGGAATGGCGAATGGGCGCATGCGGCGGGTCTCCTCGGTGTGCGATGGCAGGAAGCCGCAGGATAGCGCCGCGTCGCGCGGCGGCGCAGGGTTTTCAGCGTGCGGCCAGCAGCGGCGGCAGGTGCTCGGCCAGCCAGTCGATCACCACGCGGGTCTTCAGCGGCAGGTAGCGGCTGCGCGAGCGGATCACGTTCAGCGCAAAGCCGAAGGGCCGCGGCTCGTCGAACACCCGCACCAGCGTGCCGGCATTGAGCGCATCGGCCGCCAGCCAGGCCGGCAGGCGCGCAAGGCCCATGCCGCCGATGGCCGCCTCGAGCAGCACCTCGGCGCTGTCGCAGCGCAGGCGCGACGGCAGCGTCACCTCGACCATGTCCGCGAGGCCGCCTTCGCCCGCATGGAAGCGCCAGGTCGATACCTGCCCGTCGCGCGCGTAGAACACCGCCTCGTGCGGCGCCACGAGCTCGGCCACGCCGCGCGGATGCCCCCGCTCGGCCAGGTACGCGGGCGCGGCGCACAGCGCCATCCATTGCGTGCCGACGGGCCGCGCGACGAGCTCGTCGGTATCGGCCAGTTCGCCGCTGCGAATGGCCAAGTCGAGCCCTTCTTCCACCAGGTCCACCCGCCGGTCGTTGAACGAAAGTTCGAGCGACAGCTGCGGATGCCGCCGCGCCAGCGTCAGCAGCAGCGGCCCCACCTTCAGCCGGCCCAGCATCGCGGGCATGCTCAGGCGCACCAGGCCGGAGGCGGTGCTGCGCGCCGCGTCGGCCATGGCCTCTGCCGCCTCGAGTTCGGCCAGCACGCGGCGGCAGCGCTCGTAGTAGCCGTGGCCTTCCTCGGTGAGGCTCTGGCTGCGCGTGGTGCGCAGGAAGAGCCGCGTGTTCAGCCGCGCCTCGAGCCGACCGATGCTCTTGGCCACGGCCGAGCGCGTGACGTGCAGGCGCTGCGCGGCCAGCGCAAAGCTGCCCGCTTCCACCGCCGCCACGAATTCTTCGATGCCCTGGAGACGCTGACCCATTGGATACTTTCAAGCACCATTAAAGCGAAAATTATCCACCACTGGATATCAGCAATCGTCAATAGCATGGACGCTCTTTTTTCCCCGGAGTCCCCTCATGCAAGAAGCTCGAATGCTGCGCCGCTGGCAATTGCCGGTGCTCGGCCACGCCAACCTCGAACAGGCCGAAGCGCCCCTGCCCGCGCCGGGCGCGAACCAGATCCTGGTGCAGGTCGGCGCGGTGGCGCTCAACTACCGCGACCTGCTGATGGTGCGCGACGGCATGGGCATGCCGCTCGCATTGCCCTTCACGCCCGGCTCCGACATGGCGGGCACCGTGGTGGCCGTCGGCGAGGGCGTGACGCGCTTCGCGGTGGGCGACCGCGTGGTCAATACTTTCTGGGGCGGCTGGATCGACAGCCACTGGCAGGCCGGCGCCACGCTGTTCGGCGGTCCGGGGCCGGGCATGCTGGCCTCGCACGTGTGCATCGACGCGGACTGGGCCGTGGCCGCGCCCGCCACGCTGAGCCTGGCCGAAGCCAGCACCCTGCCCTGCGCCGGCCTCACCGCCTGGTTCGCGCTGGCGGAGACCGGGGGGCTGCGCGCGGGCGAGACGGTGCTCATCCACGGCACCGGCGGCGTCGCGCTGTTCGGCCTGCAGATCGCGCGGATGCATGGCGCGCAGGCCATCGTGGTCACGGGCAGCGAGAGCAAGCGCGCGCAGGTGCAGGCGCTGGGCGCCTCGCACGTGCTGGCGCGCGACGGCGACTGGCCGGCCGAAGTGCGCAGGCTCACGCAAGGCCGCGGCGCCGACCATGTGCTCGAACTCGCGAGCGGACCCAACCTCGACCGCTCTCTGCAGGCGCTGAGGCAGGGTGGGCGCGTGTCGATCATCGGCATGCTCGAAGGCGAGACCCTGAGCGCGTCGTTTTACGCCATGGTGCTGGGCCGCGCCACGGTGCAAGGCATCGGCGTGGGCCACCGCCGCGCGCTGGAAGACCTGGTGCGCGCCATCGACGTGAACGCGCTCAGGCCGGTCATCGCGGCGCGCTACGACTTCGATGCGCTGCCCGCCGCGCTCGACCACCTCGCGCGCGGACCGTTCGGAAAGATCGTGGTCACGCCCTGAAAACGTGACGGAACGCGCAGCCCGCGAACGCGGCATCCTGCTGCAGATACACAAAGCCGCAGCGAACGCGAACAGGCGCCCGTCGCGGGCGCCATCATCGGCGCGACGGCGCTCAGCTGCCGCTGCCCGACTTCACCATCGGCAGCGAGGTCGATTGCCCGATCGGCTCGGTGCCGGTCGGGTGCGACGCCGCATAGGCGCCGGCCTGGATGTCGGCCACCGGCATCGTCGAATTCATCGCGGGTGCGCTGGTCGACTGGCCGATCGGCTCGGTGCCGCTCGGGCGGGCAGCAGCCATCGCGCCGGCCTGCACATCGGGGTTCGTGGGCGAGTTCATCTGCAGCGGATGGAAGTCCGAACCATCGGTGGTTTCGGCCGATGCGGTAACCGCGCCCATCGCTGCCAGCGCAGCAAGGGAACCGACGGCGAGAAGCTTGAGGGAAGTACGCATGGTGTGTTCTCCTGAGGGCATGTTGTCTCCGGCCTCGTGCCATCGCGCGAACTGCGCGTGGCAGGACCTGAACGCACTCTAGGCACGCCATCTGAGTTGAACGTGAGCGAAGAGTTAGGCGCGGATGAGTGAGCGCGCCGCGCGCCGGCCTTCGCACTCAGTGCGAAAGAGGCGCGGCCGGCGACGGCGGCAGATGCACGCGCGCCCTCAGTCCCGGGCCGTCTTCGCGGTTGTGCAGCTCGATGCGCAAGCCGTGCCGCTCCGCCGCCGTGCGGGCAATGGCCAGCCCCAGGCCGCTGCCGCCCGCCGCCGCGCCCGGCACGCGGAAGAAGCGGTCGAACACGCGGCCCATCATGGCCTTGGGAATGCCGGGGCCGTTGTCGAGCACGTCGACCACCGCATGGCCGCCGAACTGGTGCAGCTTCACGTCGACCACGCCGCCTTCGGGCGCATAGCGCAGCGCGTTGTCGATCAGGTTGTCGAACACGCTGCGCAGCTCGGCCGCTGGCGCCACCACCACTGCCGCGATGCCGCCCTCGAAGCCGATGTCCACGCGCCGCGCATCGGCCAGCACCATGAGCTGGCTCACGCTCTCGCGCAGCAGCACTTCGATGTCGACACGCTCGCCGGCAGTGCTGCGCTGCGGCGCGTCCTGGCGCGACAGGTTGAGCAGCTGCTCGATCAGGTGCTGCGCGCGCGTGACACCGGCTTCGAGCTGGTTGAAGCGCTCGGTCGCCTCGCCGGCCGGCACGTGGGCGCGCAGGTTCTCGATCTGCAGGCCGATGGCGGCCATCGGCGTGCGCAGCTCGTGCGCCGCGTCCTGCACGAAGCGGCGCTGCGTGGCGAAGGCGCTGCGCACGCGCGACAGCAGGTTGTTGAAGGCGCCCACCAGCGGTGCGATCTCCTCGGGCACGCGCGACAGCGACAGCTCGGTGGGGCTGCGCTCGTCCTGCGAGGCCACGTCGCGCGCCACCGCGCGCAGCGAGCGCGAGGCGGCCGACACGATGATCCACAGGATCAGCAGCGCGAGCGGCAGCAGCAGCGTGATCGGCAGGCCTTCGAGCAATGCGCGGCGCAGGGCGCGGCGGCGGCGGTAGTCCTCGTTCTGCAGCACCTGCACGCGCGGCTGGTCGGCGCGCGGGCCGGGCTCGGCGGTGAACACGCGCCAGCTCGACTGCGAATGCGCGCCCGTGCTCACGTCGCTGAAGCCCGCGCGCGACTGCAGCGGCACCGCCAGCACCGGCCACGAACTGGCGCGCAGCGTGTGGCCGTCGGGGCTCCATATCTGCACGATGAAGGCGCCGCGCGAGAACGCCGCCTCGCCGTCCATGGGGCGCGGGATCTTGAGCGGGTCGCTGCCCGCGTACGACTCGGCCACCAGGCGCATCTGGTCGTCCAGCGCGTTGTGCACGAGGTTGCCGTAGGCCACGAAGGAGAACCACGCCGTCAGCACCGCGGCGCCCAGGTGCAGCGTGATGAGCCACAGCAGCAGCTGCGTGCGCAGCGAATGCGGCCGCCACCAGCGGCCGCTGCCACGGTCTGCGCCGGTCATGGGCCCCGGGTCCGTTCGCGAAACGCCGCAGCGATACGAAGTGCGCGAAGCTTGGGGGCGCGCCTCATCATGCAACCACGCGCCAGCCCAGGCCGCGGACGTTGCGGATCGCATCGGCGCCCAGCTTGCGGCGCATGCCGTGGATCAGCACGTCGATCGCATTGCTGGTGACCTCTTCTCCCCAGCCGTAGATGCGGTTCTCCAGCTGTTCGCGCGAGAGGATGGCGCCGGGGCGCTCCAGCAGCGCGTGCAGCAGCGCGAACTCGCGCGCGGTGAGCGCTTCGCGCTCGCCGTTGACCACCACTTCGCGCGTGGTGAGGTCCAGCTGCAGCGTGGCGCTGCCGACCAGCGAATGCGCGGCGCCGTCGCGCCGCCGCACCACGGCGCGCATGCGCGCGAGCAGCTCGCGGAATTCGAAGGGCTTGAGCAGGTAGTCGTCGGCGCCGAGGTCGAGGCTGTGGATGCGGTCGTCGAGGCCGTCGCGGGCGGTGAGCACCAGCACCGGCGTGGCGTCGCCGCGTTCGCGGGCGCGGCGCAGCACCTCGGTGCCGTCCTGCCTGGGCAGGCCGAGGTCGAGCAGCACGCAGGTGTAGCCGCCGTCGCCCAGGGCGCTTTGCGCGAGCTCGCCGTCGCGCACCCAATCCGCGGACCAGCCCGCGCCCTCGAGCGCCTGCTTGAGGCTGCGCCCGATCATTTCGTCATCTTCCACCAGCAGAACGCGCATTGCGGCGACTCCTTCGGCCGCAAGGTAGCACGCGACCGGGATGATCGGAAGAGCCTGCGCCGTGGCGCAGAGTAGGTGGGAATACTTAGACGCAGCTTAGGCGGCGGGTGCATCGCGGGGGCAATCGCGCGGGGCAACGGCGCGCCGCGGCAATGCTCAGGCCATGCGCACGGCGTGGCGTTCGCCCTCGCCGTCAGACGCGAAGGCCAGCAGGCCGAGGGCCTCGCTCTCCACCGCGGCGCGGTCGGCCTTCGACCAGCGTGCGAAGGGCTCCAGCAGCACGGCGGCGATGTTCTTTTTCTTCTCGCGCTCGATCTTCCAGACGCCCGCCACGAAACCGTCGAGCAGCACCGTGCCGCGCACGATGCCGTTGGCGGTGAACACGCGCGCACGGTTCGCCTCGCTCAGCACGCGGGCGCGATCGGCATGCGAGAGCAGCAGGTTGTCCCACTCGGCCACGAGGCGCGGCGGCGCGGGCGTGCCGGGGTCGGGCCGGGGCGCGCGGGGCAGGTCGAAGAACTCCTGCCCGTCTTCGCCCACGAACACGCGCAGCCGGGGCCGCAGGCGCTCGGCGACGGCCTTCCAGCCGGTGAGGCCCGACCATGCGCCGGCATCGGCCAGCGTGGCGGGGCCGAAGGCGGCGAGGTAGCGCAGCAGCAGGTCGTCCTGGGTGGCGGGAGCGGCATCGGCCGCCGCATCCCCGAGCCAGTCGCCAAGGGGCTGCAGCAGCGCGCTCTGGTGCGAGTTCCAGGTGCCCGCCGGCGGCAGGTGCGCGAGCGGCAGGCTGTTGCGGATCAGCGCGGCGAGCGAGGCGCTCTCGCGGCCCGGCCAGCGCAGCCCGAGGGCCTGCCCGAGTTCGGCGCCGGTGCGCGGCAGCTCGGCGAGCAGCGTGCGTCCGGCCTCGACCACCGCCGCGCGGTCGATGCCGTCGAGCGCCTTCTTGTGATTGCTGCCCTGCAGGCCACGCTGATGCACCGGCTCCAGCAGCGGGCGCCATGCCAGCGCGTCGCGCGCGCTCATCAGGTGCAGGGTGCCGCGCAGGGTCGACATGCGCACGATGCGCCGCTTGTGCAATGCATCGGTCAGCTGCTCGCGCCGGAAGCCTTCGAGCCGGCTCCAGAGGCCGATGTAGGGCGGGTTGGGTGCCTGCGCCTGCAGACCGGCCAGCCGCTCGACGGCCTGCGTCGCCGTGAGGCTGCGCCGCGCCAGCAGCATCTGCCGCGCCAGCGTGGCGCGGTTCAGCGCGCGCAGGCTCAGAACTTCTCGTGCGGCGCCAGGTATCGCCATTGCCCCACCGGCAGGTTGCCCAGCATGACCTTGCCGATGCGCACCCGCTTCAGGCCCACCACCTTCAGGCCGACCAGTTCGCACATGCGGCGGATCTGCCGCTTCTTGCCTTCGGTGAGCACGAAGCGCAGCTGCTCGGGGTTCTGCCATTCGACCCGCGCGGGCTTCAGCGCCTGGCCGTCGAGGCTCAGGCCGTGGCGCAGCTTCGCGAGCATGGCCGGCGGAAACACCGCCTGCACGTTGGTCGTGACGGGGTCGTCGTCGTCCATGCGCACCAGCTGGCCGGTGGGCGCGGGCTGGCCCAGGCCGTGGTAGGCCACGCGCACCAGGTATTCCTTCTCCATCACCGAGTCTTCGCCGATGAGCTGGCGCGCGATGCGGCCGTCCTGCGTCATGACCAGCAGGCCGATGGAGTCGATGTCGAGCCGGCCGCACGGCGCCAGGCCGCGCAGCTGCTGCGGGCTGAAGAAGAAGCGCGCGTTGTCTTCGGCCCAGCGGTTCTGCGGCGTGAACAGCGTGACCGCCGGTTCATGCCCGTCCTCTGCCTGGCTGCTCACATAGCCGATGGGCTTGTTGATGAGGATGGTGACCTGGTTCGCCTGCTGGCCCCTGGCGGCCTTGTCGATCTCGATGCGGTCGGACGGCGTGACCTTCACGCCCATCTCGGCCGGCCTGCCGTTGACCTTCACCCAGCCGTTGGCGATCCATTCGTCGGCCTCGCGGCGCGAGCACATTTTCAGTTCGGCCATGCGCTTGTTCAGGCGCACGGCATCTGCGGGGGGAGAAGAGGGCTCGGTCATCGGAAGGCTTGATCAATGTGCGGCACCGATGCTATCCTGAACGCAAGCGCGAGCTGATCGCGCCCTTTTTGGGGGATTCCCAAGTGAACACGCAAAACGCACGCAAGTACCAGTACGCCATCGTCATCGGGCGCTTCCAGCCCGTTCATTTCGGACATCAACGACTCATCGAAGAGGCCTCGCGCGCCGCCGATCGGGTCATCGTGGTGGTCGGCTCCGACCGGCAGCCGCGCAGCGTCAAGAACCCCTTCACCTTCGACGAACGCGAACGCATGGTGCGCGCCTGCCTGCGCAGCAGCGACCAGATGCGCGTGAGCGTGGTCGGCGTGGGCGACTCGCCCTACAACGACCAGATCTGGATCGCGTCGATCCAGTCGGCAGTCGAGCGGCTCATCGCGCAGGACGGCCATGCACCGGCCAAGGCCAGGGTGGCGCTGGTGGGACACCTGAAGGACGCATCGAGCTACTACCTGAAGATGTTCCCGCACTGGGAGTTCGTCGGGCAGAACAGCGTGGAGAGCCTCAACGCCACCGACGTGCGCAGCCTCTACTTCGACCCCGAGAACCGCGGGCAGCTCGCGCGCGCCGACCTGCCCGACGGCACGGCCGCGTTCCTCGACCAGTTCACCCGCACCGCCGACTACGCCGAGCTTTGCGAAGAGCGCGCCTTCCTCGTCGACTACCGCGACAAGTACCGCTACGCGGGCAGCGACTTTCCGCCCATCTACACCACGGTCGACGCCGTCGTGGTCGAGGCCGGCCACATCCTGCTGGTGCAGCGCAAGTTCCATCCCGGCAAGGGCACGTGGGCGCTGCCCGGCGGCTTCGTCGGCCAGCAGGAGCGGCTGCAGGACGCGGCCATCCGCGAGCTGAAGGAAGAGACCCGCCTCAAGGTGCCCGTGCCCGTGCTCAACGGCAGCATGAAGGCCAGCCATGTGTTCGACGCGCCCGACCGCTCGCAGCGCGGGCGCACCATCACGCACGGCTTCTTCTTCGAGCTGGCGCACAACCAGTGGACCGGCCTTTCGGAAGTGCGCGCCGACGACGACGCGGCCGAGGTGCGCTGGGTGCCCATTGCCGAGTTCCTCGACATGCAGGACCGCATCTACGAAGACCACTTCTTCATCGCGAATCATTTTTTGGGTGGCCTGGGCAAGAACTGAACGACCAGGCTTTGTCAGCAAGAACGGCCCCGGTTGACGGGTGCCACAGTGAAAGGAGCTTTCACATGAACCGCAATCTCACCTCCTCGCCCCTGGGCAACAACCTGCTGCTTCGCACCGACTCCTACAAGGTGTCGCACTGGATGCAGTACCCGCCCGGCACGCAGACGGTGTACAGCTACATCGAGTCGCGCGGCGGCATCTTCAGCCACTCGCTGTTCTTCGGCCTGCAGGCCTACCTGCGCGAATACCTGCAGACGCCGGTGACGCGCGACGACGTGGAAGAAGCCGCCCTGCTCATGGCCGCGCACGGCGAGCCCTTCAACCGCGAAGGCTGGCTGCGGCTGATCGAGAAGCACGGCGGGCTGATGCCGGTGCGCATCCGCGCCGTGCCCGAAGGCAGCGTGACGCCGGTGCACAACGTGCTCGCGACCATCGAGAACACCGACCCCGAGTTCTTCTGGGTGACGAGCTTTCTCGAGACCGAGCTGCTGCGCGCCATCTGGTACCCGACCACGGTGGCCACGCTGTCGGCCGCCGCGCGCACCACGCTGCTGCGCTACCTGGAAGCGACCTGCGACGACCCGCAGGGGCAGATCGCCTTCCGGCTGCACGACTTCGGCGCGCGCGGCGTGTCGAGCCTCGAATCGGCCGCGCTCGGCGGCATGGCCCACCTGGTGAACTTCATGGGCACCGACACGCTCGCTGCGCTGGTCGCGGCGCGCCGGTACTACGACTGCGACGTGGCGGGCTTCTCGATTCCCGCGGCGGAGCACAGCACCATCACGGGCTGGGGCCACGAGCATGAAGCCGATGCGTACAGCAACATGGTCGACCAGTTCGGCAAGCCAGGCGCCACTTTTGCGGTGGTGAGCGACAGCTACGACATCTTCAATGCCTGCGCGCGCATCTGGGGTGGCGAGCTGAAGGCGAAGGTGGTGGCCTCGGGCGCGACGCTGGTGGTGCGGCCGGACTCGGGCGACCCGGCCGAGACCACGCTGAAGGTGGCGCAGATCCTGGCCGAGCGCTTCGGCACGACGACCAACGCGAAGGGCTTCCGCGTGCTGAACAACGTGCGCATCATCCAGGGCGACGGCGTGAATCTCGATTCGCTGCGGCTGTGCCTGTCGAACTTCTTCCACAACGGTTTCTCGACGGAGAACATCTCCTTCGGCATGGGCGGCGGGCTGCTGCAGCAGGTCAACCGCGACACGATGCAGTGGGCGATGAAGTGCTCGGCGATGCAGGTGAACGGCGAGTGGCGCGACGTGTACAAGTCGCCCGTGGGGGACATGGGCAAGGCTTCGAAGAAGGGGCGTCTTGCGCTGGTGCGCGGTGCGAACGGCGTCGAAAGCACTGTGCGTGAAGAGACGCTGGCGGCAGGCCAGGCCGACTTGCTGCAGACGGTGTTCGAGAACGGGCGCATCGTGGAGAGCACCACTTTCGATGCTGTTCGCGAGCGGGCTGCTGCGGGGGTGAACCAGTTCATCACTTCTCGGGCGCCTCTTTAGGCTTTTGGTTCATTCGTTCATTCGTTCAGGGCGGGTGCACAGGGCACCGGGTACTCCCCTCCGCGAATGTCCCCCGCCCTTCGGGCTCCTCCTTTATTTCGCTGCGGGGAGCACCCGACGCCCTGTGCACAACGGGCGCTGCCGTCGTGCCGCTCAATCAACAGGTGCTCTGAACGATCACGCCGATGGGGTGCCTTGCCCAGCGAAATAAAGGAGGAGGCCGCAGGCCGGGGGACATTCGCGGAGCAAGGTACCCCGTCGGCGTGAGCGAGCCCTGAACAACAGCTGGAAAAGCACTGCCACAAGGCATCGCCATAATCCGCGCAAATCCCGGATTTCATGACCAAACTCCTGATCCTCAGCGTGAGCGCCGGCAACGGCCACGTGCGTGCAGCACAGGCGCTTGCCGCCACCGCCCAGACCCTCGCCCCGCCCTGCACGGCGGTCCACATCGATGCGATGGCCCATGTGGCCGGCGGCTTTCGCAAGGTCTACACCGACTGGTACATCCAGCTCGTGAACCGGGCCCCCGAGCTGTGGTCTTACCTGCACCAGCGCACCGACACCACGCCGCACCACGCACCATCGCAACGCCTGCGCCGCGGCATCGAGCGGCTGAGCACCGGCGCGCTCGTGAAGGAAATCCGCCGCGAGCAGCCCGACGCCGTCATCTGCACCCACTTCCTGCCCGCGGAACTGCTGATGCGCGAACGCAACCGCGGCCGCATCGACTACCCCGTGTGGCTGCAGATCACCGATTACGACCTGCACAACATGTGGCTCGTGCCGGGCATGACCGGCTACCTTGCCGCCACGGAAGAAGTGGCCTTCCGCCTGCGGGCGCGCGGCATTCCGGCGGACCGCATCCACGTCACCGGCATCCCCGTGATGCCGGCCTTCTCCGAGCCCGATGCACCGGCGCTCGCGCGCAACGCCTGCGCGGCCGAACTGGGCCTCGATCCTTCGCGGCCGGTGCTGCTGATGGCCTCGGGCGGTGCGGGCGTGGGCGACCTGCCGAGCATGGTCGAGCGCGTGCTCGGCCTCGGCGGGGAAGGCAACTTCCAGGTCATTGCCGTGGCGGGCCGCAAAGTGGAGGCATACGGCAAGCTCGAGGCGCTGGCCAGGCGCCACCCGGGGCGCGTGGTCGCCGTCGGCTTCACCAACGAAATGCACAAGATGATGGCCGCGTCCGACCTCGTCGTCACCAAGCCGGGCGGGCTCACGGTGTCGGAATGCCTGGCGCTGGGCAAGCCGATGCTGCTGATCTCGCCCATCCCCGGGCAGGAAGAGCACAACGCCGGCTTCCTGATGGAAGAAGGCGCCGCATGGCTGGCCTACGACGCCATCGGCCTCGACTACAAAGTGGCGCGCCTGATGGCCGACACCGCCAAGCTCGCGAACATGGCCGCCCGCAGCCGCGCGCTGGGCAAGCCGCAGGCGGCGCGCGCGGTGCTGCAACACGTTCTGTCGGGCAGCGCCGCATGAGCCGCGACACCGAAAACACCGGCGTGGGCCGCACGCTCGGCTATCTCGCCTGGGTGGCCGTCATGGCCTTCTTCTTCGCCAATGCCGAGATCCAGATCGAAGGCGGCGCCGGCTGGGCCACGTCGCTGCCGACCTGGCGCATCGAGAACAGCATCTGGCTCGACATCTTCTGGGGCGGCCGCGCGATGACGGGCTACCACGCATGGGTGTTCACCTTCATGGCGCTGGTGTTCTTCTCGCCGCTGGCCTTCAACGGCCGCTGGACATGGCGCAACGTCGGGCTCGCGGTGGCGGGGCTGATCGTGTTCTGGGTCTGCGAGGACTTTCTCTGGTTCATCATCAACCCGGCCTTCGGCTGGGCGCGCTTCAACCCGGTCGACGCGTTCTGGCACAAGCACTGGCTGTGGGGCGCGCCGGTCGACTACTGGGGCGGCCTCGCGGTGGCGCTGCTGATCCTCACGGTGCGGCACTGGAAGCGCAAGCCATGAGCGCGGCTGGCGGCGACGACCACGAAACGCGCCCCGGCCACTGGGCCGACCCGCTCGACGAACTGCGGGTGGAGAATCTGCACCGCATCACGCCCACGCTGTACCGCAGCGCGCAGCCCCGGCGCGCCGACATGCCTGCGCTGCGGTCGCTCGGCATCCGCACCGTGGTGAGCCTGCGCTCGTTCAACGACGACAAGAAGGTGTTCGCCGGCACCGGCATGCGGCTGGTGCGCGTGCCGATCAACACCTGGTCCATCGACGACGCCAAGGTGCTGCGCGCGCTGCTCGCCATCCGCGAGGCGCAGAAGCAGGGCCCGGTGCTGATCCACTGCATGCACGGCGCCGACCGCACCGGCGTGATCGCAGCGGTCTACCGCATGGCCGTGCAGGACTGGGACAAGGACAGCGCACGCCACGAGATGCTGCGCGGCGGCTACGGCTATCACACGCTGTGGCGCAACATCCCGCGCTACATCGAGCGGCTCGACCCCGCGAAGATGCGCCGCGCGCTGGCGCATGCCCCCGTGATTCCCGTGGTGTCCTGAAGGCGCCAGCGGCTTCCGTACCCCGCTCCTATACTGGCCGCCCCGTGGCCGATGGCCATCTGCGAAGCTTCACGAAGGGCTCTTCCATGGCACTCCAAATCCGCTCCCTCGTTCGCGCGAACGGCGAACTCGAACTCTCTCTGCACGACGATCCGATCCCCGAGCCGCAGGCCCACGAAGTGGTGATCCGCGTCGAGGCGTCGCCCCTGAATCCGTCGGACCTGGGCCTACTGTTCGGCGCCGCCGACATGAGCACCGCCAAGGCCTCGGGCACGCCCGAGCGCCCGGTCGTCACCGCCACCGTGCCCGAGCGCGCGCTCCCCGCGATGGCGGCGCGGCTCGACCAGTCGATGCCGGTCGGCAACGAAGGCGCGGGCGTGGTGGTCAAGGCCGGATCGTCGCCGGCCGCGCAGGCGCTGCTCGGCAAGACCGTGGCGGCCATCGGCGGCGCGATGTACTCGCAATACCGCTGCCTCGCCGCCGCCCAGTGCCTGGAACTGCCGGACGGCACCACGCCGGCCGAAGGCGCATCCTGCTTCGTCAATCCGCTGACCTCGCTGAGCATGGTCGAGACCATGCGCATGGAGGGCCACAAGGCGCTGGTGCACACGGCCGCCGCGTCCAACCTGGGCCAGATGCTCAACAAGATCTGCCAGAAGGACGGCATCGCGCTCGTCAACATCGTGCGCAAGCAGGAGCAGGAAGACCTGCTGCGCGGCCTGGGCGCGAAATACGTGTGCAACGCGACCTCGCCCACCTTCCTGGAAGACCTCGCGCAGGCACTGGTGGAGACCGGCGCCACGCTGGCCTTCGACGCCACCGGCGGCGGCAAGCTCGCCGGGCAGATCCTCGGCTGCATGGAAGCGGCGCTGAACCGCACCGCCAAGGAATACAGCCGCTACGGCTCGACCACGCACAAGCAGGTGTACATCTACGGCGGCCTTGATCGCTCTCCCACCGAATTCGTGCGCAACTTCGGCATGGCGTGGGGCATGGGCGGGTGGCTGCTGTTCCCGTTCCTCGGGAAGCTCGGCGATGCCGGTACGCAGCGCCTGAAGGCACGGGTCGTCGCCGAATTGAAGACGACGTTTGCCAGCAAGTACACGCGCGAGGTGTCGCTGGTGGAGATGCTGCAGCTCGATGCGATCGGGGTTTATGGCAAGCAGGCTACCGGTGAGAAGTTCTTGTTGAATCCCAACAAGGGCGTTGCAGCCTGACCTGAGGCCTTCGAACACGCCCAAGAAAAAAGGGGCGGCCCCAACAAAGGACCGCCCCTGAGGCCTGTCAGCTCTTCAAAAGCCCGGCCGTTTCACTCGCAGGCGCCACTGCATAGTGGTCGAACTGCATCGTGTACTGTGCGCGGCCCGAAGACAGCGCGCGCAGATTGCCGATGTAGCCGAACATTTCCTTCAGCGGCACATGCGCATCGACGACGGCCGCGTTGCCGCGCACCGACTGGCCACGGACCACGCCGCGCCGCCGGTGCAGGTCACCGATGCAATCACCGAGGTAGTCGGCGGGCGCGATGACTTCCACCGCCATCACCGGCTCCAGCAACTGCGGCGCTGCTTTCGCGGCCGCTTCGCGGAACGCCGCCGCAGCGGCCAGTTCGAACGCCATCGCCGAGGAGTCGCTCTCGTGATGGCTGCCATCCACCAGCGTGGCCATGAAGTCCACGCACGGGAATCCGGCAACCACGCCGGATTGCGCAGCGCGGCGAATGCCGGCCTCGACTGCGGGAATGAACTCGCGCGGAATGGCGCCGCCCACCACCTGGCTCTCGAATGCAATGCCGTCACCGCGCGAACGCGGCGCGATGCGCAGCGTCAGTTCCGCAAACTGGCCGGGGCCGCCGTTCTGCTTCCTATGCACATGGTGCACCTCCGTTTCTCGCGACAAGGTTTCACGGTAGGCGACCTGAGGCCGTCCCACCGACACTTCGACGCCGTATTTCGCGCGCAACTTCTCGACGGACACATCGAGCTGCAACTCGCCCATGCCCGACAGGATCGTCTGACCCGACTCGGCGTCCTGACGCAAGCGCAGGCTCGGGTCTTCCCGCAGCATGGCCTGCAGCGCCTTCGACAGCGCCTGCTGGTCGGCCTGTGCCTTCGGCTCGATCGCGACGTGGATCACCGGCTCGGGCACGCTGATCTCTTCCAGCAGGACCGGATGGTTCCGGTCGCACAGCGTGTTGCCGGTCAACGTGTCCTTCAGCCCGACGATCGCGGCGATGTCGCCCGCCACGAGTTCTTCGCGCTCGATGCGGTCGTCCGCATGCACCTCGTACAGCCGCGTCGCGCGTTCCGTGCGTCCCGTCGTCGCGTTCAGCACCGTGTCGCCACGGCGCAGCCGGCCGCCGTAGACACGCACGAACACCATCGCGCCGTGGTCGTCGCTGGCGACCTTGAACGCCAACGCCGAGAACGGCGCCTCGGAGTCGCATGGAGTCGCCACTTCGCCCGGCATCGGCAGCCAGTCGACAACCGCGTCGAGCAGCGGCTCCACGCCGCGGTTGCGGAATGCCGAGCCCGCGAGCACAGGCACGAAGGCGCTGGCCAGCACGGCCTTGCGGATGCACGCGCGCAGCACGTCGGACGAAGGCTCATTGCCGTTCAGGTAAGCCTCCATGGCCGCGTCGTCCTGCTCGACCGCAAGCTCCACGAGCCGAGTTCGATGGCGCTGAGCCGAAGCCAGCAGATCGACGGGCACGGCAGTCACGCGGCAGGGCTCGCTTGCGTCGTCCTTGTCCCAGACGAGCGCACGCATACCGACCAGATCGACCACGCCACGGAAGCTGCCTTCCGCGCCGATGGGCAATTGCACCGCCACGGCCTTCACGCCCAGGCGTTCTTCCATCATGGCAACCACGCGTGGGAAGTCCGCGCCGAGGCGGTCGAGCTTGTTGACGAAAGCGATGCGCGGCACGCGGTACTTGTCCGCGAGGCGCCAGTTCGTTTCGGTCTGCGGCTCCACGCCGGCCACGCCGTCGAACACGACGACCGCGCCATCGAGCACGCGCAGCGAGCGGTTCACCTCGATGTTGAAATCGATGTGGCCGGGCGTGTCGATGAGGTTGATCTGCGTCGCGTTCCAGTGGACCGTGATGGCCGCGCTGCTGATGGTGATGCCGCGCTTCTGCTCCTGCGGATCGAAGTCCATGCGCGCCGTGCCGCTGCTGACGTCGCCGATGCGATGGCTCTCGCCGGCATAGAACAGGATGCGTTCGGTGGTCGTGGTCTTGCCCGCATCGACGTGGGCAATGATGCCGATGTTGCGGAGGTTTCTGGATTTCGGGTTCATGGCGAATCTTTCTTTTCTCTGGATCGAGGCACGCGCTCTTTCGCGCAGTGCTTCGAAGGCCTGGTTGGCATGTGCGCCAGCCCCAGGCAAAAGATTCGCCCGGGAGGCTAGCGACGAACGGTGTCGTGCAAGGTGCTGATGCGGCGGCCGGAGCCCGGGCGCACGGTGTCCACGCTCCGGCGGAGGCGAATCGTGGCGATCAGCTTGTCGTAGGTACGCATGGCGTGTTGAACGATTGGATGTACGGAAAAACAAAACCCCGGAGGGACGGAGCCTGCCGGGGTTTTCAAGACCGGAAGGCGCAACGCCTTCCGAACGCGATCGAGGGCGATGTCAGGTGGCGATGCTCGCCTCGATGGCTTGGATGAATTTCATGGTGGGCGGGATTGTGAAGATGCCGGCGGGCAAAGGCAAGCGCAGCGATGCGCGGTGTTGGTCGAAAGTCACGGTGCTGGGCAAGCAGCCCATCACGCCCTAGACCACCAGCCGATACCCCACCGCCGTCTCCGTCAGCAGATGCTTCGGCTGCGCCGGATCGGCCTCCAGCTTCTGCCGCAGGTGCCCCATGTAGATGCGCAGGTAGTGGCTCTGGTCGGTGTGCGACGGTCCCCACACTTCGCGCAGCAGTTGGCGTTGCGTCAGCACGCGGCCGGCGTTTGCGACCAGCACCGACAGCAGCCGGTATTCGGTGGGCGTCAGGTGCACCTCGACGCCTGAACGCCGCACGAGCCGTGCCGCGCGGTCGAACTCGATCTCGCCGAAGCGGAACAGCGCGTCGGCCGGTTCGTCGTTGCCGCCGCCCGCGGCGCGGGGGCGCCTGAGGTTGGCCCGCACGCGCGCCAGCAGTTCGCCGGTGCCGAAGGGCTTGGTGAGGTAGTCGTCGGCGCCGGCGTCGAGGGCGGCGATCTTGTCGGCCTCGTCGGTGCGCGCCGACAGCACGATGATCGGCACCGCCGACCAGCCGCGCACGTCGCGGATCAGCGAGACGCCGTCGCCGTCGGGCAGGCCGAGGTCGAGCACCAGCAGGTCGGGCTGGCGCGTGCCGGCCGCCGCCAGGCCGTCGCGCAGGGTGCCGGCTTCGTGCACCAGCCAGCCCTCGGCCTCGAGCGCGCCGCGCACGAAGCGGCGGATCTGCGGCTCGTCTTCGATCACGATGGCGGTAGGGGCTGGCATGGCTTCAGAGTTGGGCTTCGGCGGATTCGGGCGGCTCGCGGCGCGGCAGCGTGACCGTGAATTCTGCACCGCCGCCGCGCGCATTCGCGGCAGTGATCTCGCCGCCGTGCGCGCTCACCACCGCCTTGCAGATGGCCAGGCCCAGGCCGACGCCCGGCGTCGCCGATTCGGCCTCGCCGCGCGTGAACTTGTCGAACAGCTTCTGCTCGTGGCCGAGCAGCGCGGCGGGCAGGCCCGGGCCGTGGTCGCGCACGGTGAGCACCAGCGTGCCGGGCTCGGCCCGCGCGCCGACTTCGATGGGCGGCGCGCCGTACTTGGTGGCGTTCTCCAGCAGGTTGACGAGCACGCGTTCGATCAGGACCGCGTCGAACTCGACCAGCGGCAGCCCGGCGTCGAGCGCGGTGCGCACGACGGTGTCGCCCAGCGAGGTGCGCGCCGCGCGGATGGCCGAGCCCACGACCTCTTCCACCGACTGCCAGTCGCGCCGCAGGTTGACCGCGCCGCCGGCGATGCCGCTTTCGAGCCGCGCCATGTCCAGCAGGTTGTTGACCAGCGCATGCAGCTCGTGCGCCTGCGCGACGATGGCGCGCGCGGCGTTGCCATGCTCCTCGGGCGGCAGGGTCTGCAGCGACTCGGCCAGCGCGATCAGCGCGGTGAGCGGCGTGCGCACGTCGTGCGAGATGGCGCCCAGCAGCGCGTTGCGCAACCGCTCCGATTCCATCTCCACCACGGCCTGCTGCGCCACCTCGACGTAGTGCACCCGCTCCAGCGCGATGGCGATCTGCCGCGCCAGCGTGTCGAGCTGCTGCGCCTGCTCGGGAATGAGCAGCCAGCGCGGCTGCGCGGGCGACAGCGCCAGCACGCCGCGCACGCGCATCGGCGCGCGCAGCGGCACGTAGTGCCAGGGCTGCGCGGCCAGCGTGGCGGTCGCCAGGCCGGCCGGCTGGCCGTGGCGGAAGGCCCAGTCGGCCACCTGCGGATCGAAGCCCTCGGGCGCGTGGTCCGGCATCACGAGCTGGTCGGCAGCGTCGGTCACCAGCACCAGCGCATGGCCGCCGAAATGCCCCTGCACGGCGGCCGTGCCGAGCGTGACCACCTGCGAGCTTTCGAGCGCGGCGGACAGCTCCCGCGTCAGCTCGAACAGCGAACGCGCGCGCCGTTCGCGGCTGGTCGACACACCGGCCGCGAAGCGCAGCCCGGCCGTGAGCTGCCCCACCAGCAGGCCGACGCCCAGCATGATCGCGAAGGTCAGCACGTACTGCACGTCGCTGACCGCGAACGACATGCGCGGCGGCACGAAGAAATAGTCGAAGGCCGCAACGTTGAGCAGCGCCGCCAGCGCCGAAGGCCCGCGCCCGAAGCGCATTGCCACGCCCACCACGCCCAGCAGGAACAGCATGACGATGTTCGACAGCTCCAGCACGCGGGCCAGCGGCGTGCACACCAGCGTCAGCGCAATGCTGGTGGCGGTGGCCCAGGCGTAGGCCGGCCAGTAGGTGGGTGCCTTCTCGTGGTCGTCGCTGTCGATGCGCGCGCCTTCCAGCGGCGCGCGCGACAGGCGGCGCGAGCTGTCGGCCGGCGCGACTTCCATGATGTCGAGCGTGGGCGCGCGTTGCGCCAGCGCGCGCGACAGCGTCGGCGACGCGGCCGCCGGCCACCAGCGCCGCCAGCCCGCGGCCGGCTCTGGGCGCCCGAGCACCAGCGTTGCGCAGTTCAGGCGCCGCGCCTGTTCGGCGAGCTGTTCCGCCACGTCGGAGCCGGTGAGCACCGCCGTGGCGGCGCCCAGTTCCTCGGCCAGCTTGAGCACGGCGAGGATGCGGTCGCGCTCGGCGGCCGCCAGCCTTTGCAGGCGGGGCGTCTCGACATACACCGCATGCCACCGCACATTGAGCTGGCCCGCGAGCCGCGCGGCGGTGCGCACCGTCTGCGCAGCGCCTTCGTGCGGACCGACGCAGGCGAGGATCGCGCCCGAGGTGTTCCAGGCCTGCAGGCCGCGCCCTTTTCCGTTGCCGCCGGCGCCCGGCCCCGACTGCTCCACGCGCCAGCCGCGCACGTCGTCTTCCACGTGCTCGGCGGTGCGCCGCAGCGCAATCTCGCGCAGCGCGATGAGGTTGCCCTTGCGGAAGAAGTTCTGCGCCGCGCGCTCGGCCTGCTGCGGCAGGTAGACCTTGCCGGCCGCGAGCCGCGCCGTGAGCTCGTCGGGCGTGACGTCGACCAGCACCACCTCGTCGGCTTCGTCGAGCACGGTGTCGGGCACGGTCTCGTGCACCCGCACGCCGGTGATGGCGCCGACGGTGCCGTTGAGGCTCTCCAGGTGCTGCACGTTGAGCGCCGACCACACCTCGATGCCGGCGGCCAGCAGCTCCTGCACGTCCTGCCAGCGCTTGGCGTGGCGCGAGCCGGGTGCGTTGGTGTGGGCCAGCTCGTCGACCAGCAGCACGGCGGGCTTGCGGGCCAGCGCGGCGTCGAGGTCGAATTCGGCGAGGGTGCGGCCCCGGTGGGCCAGCTCGCGCAGCGGCAGCGCGTCGAGCCCCGCGAGCAGCGCGGCGGTCTCGCTGCGGCCGTGGGTCTCGACCACGCCGATGAGCACGTCGCGGCCGGCGGCGCGCTCGCGCTGCGCGGCGCTCAGCATGGCCCAGGTCTTGCCGACGCCCGCGCTGGCGCCGAAGTAGATGCGCAGCTTGCCGCGCTGCGCGCGCGCCTCGTCGCTGCGCAGTTGCGCGAGCAGGGCGTCGGGGTCGGGGCGGTCGTCGAGCATGGGTGGCGCGCAGGTTATCGCATCGGAGGGTCCTTGCGGCGGTCCGCGTGCCGCCGCGCGGTGCGCGAGAGCACCCACCAGGCAAAGCCCAGCGGCACGAACAGCGCCGCCATGGCCAGCAGTGCCAGCAACAGGTCAGTGACCATGGCCGAGGCCGCAGCGCGCGAGGTGATCGCGCCAGCTCACGAGCCGGCCGATCTCGCCCGAAGGCACGCACTCGATCAGGCGGTGCAGCACGTCCGCGTAGCTGCCGATGGGCAGGCGGATCATCAGGCGCACGCAGGGCGCATCGCTTTCCTGCGTGCTGCAGGCGTGCAGCAGCGGCTCGCAGCGCACCACGCCCGCGTCGGGGCAGCCGGCCATGCTGCGGCGCACGCGCAGGGCGTCGGCGCAGCAGACGGTGACGTCGAGCACGTAGTACGGGCCTTTTGCGCCCTGCCTGCTGTTCGGCTTGCTCATGAGTGCGTGCGTTCGCGGCACGCCGGGGTGTTCTCGGTAGGCGGCATAGGCCATGGCTTGTTTCTCCTCAACGGGGAGTCGAAGGACTGAAGGAACCTGCAAAAGCGTCGAGCGCGATGTTCAGCGCGAGCACGTTGACGCGCGGCTCGCCCAGGAAGCCCCACTTGGGGCCCTCGGTGTTGTCGGCGATCAGCGTGTTGACGCGGTCCACCGGAATGCCGCGCACGCGCGCCACGCGCGCAGCCTGGTAGCGCGCGGCGGCCGGGCTGATGTCGGGGTCGAGGCCGCTGGCCGATGCGGTGACCAGGTCGACCGGCACCGGCGCGGTGTTGCCCGGGTCGGCCGCGCGCAGCGCCTCGACGCGCGCCTTCACGGCGTCGGCCAGCGCGGGGTTGAGCGGGCCCTGGTTCGAGCCGCCGGAGGCCACGCCGTTGTAGGGCTGCGGCGCGGTGGCCGACGGGCGGCCCCAGAAGTGCTTCGGGTCGCTGAAGTTCTGGCCGATGAGCTTCGAGCCCACCGTGGTGCCGTCGAGCACGACCAGGCTGCCGGCCGCCTGCGCCGGGAACACCGCCTTGGCGGCGCCGGTGACGGCCATCGGATAGATCAGGCCGGTGAGCGCGCTCAGCAGCACGAAGAGCACGAGCGCGGGGCGGGCGATGTTGCCGCTGTTGTTGTTGTTCATGATGGAAGACTCCTCAGACGAGATGGACGACGACAAGAAGCCAGTCGATCAGCTTGATGCCGATGAAGGGCACCAGCAGGCCGCCCAGGCCATAGATGGCCAGGTTGCGGCGCAGCAGCGACGCGGCGCCCACGGGCCGGTAGCGCACGCCCTTCAGTGCCAGCGGAATCAGGAACACGATGACCAGCGCGTTGAAGATCACCGCGCTCAGGATGGCCGAGGAGGGGCTCGCCAGGCGCATCACGTTCAGCGCGCCCAGCTGCGGATAGGTCGACACGAAGATCGCCGGAATGATGGCGAAGTACTTCGCCACGTCGTTGGCAATCGAAAAGGTGGTGAGCGAGCCGCGCGTCATGAGCAGCGCCTTGCCGGTCTCCACCACTTCCAGCAGCTTGGTCGGGTTGGAGTCCAGGTCGACCATGTTGCCGGCCTCCTTGGCGGCCTGCGTGCCGCTGCCCATGGCCACGGCCACGTCGGCCTGCGCGAGCGCGGGAGCGTCGTTGGTGCCGTCGCCGGTCATGGCCACCAGGCGGCCTTCGGACTGGTACTGGCGGATGAGCGCCAGCTTGTCCTCGGGCGTGGCTTCGGCCAGGAAGTCGTCCACGCCGGCTTCGGCCGCGATGGCCGCCGCCGTGAGCTTGTTGTCGCCGGTGATCATCACCGTCTTGATGCCCATGCGGCGCAGTTCGGCAAAGCGCTCCTTGATGTCGGTCTTGACGATGTCCTTGAGCTCGACCACGCCGAGCACGCGGTCGCCTTCGGCCACGGCCAGCGGCGTGCTGCCGCGGCGCGCGGTTTCCTCGGCCGCGCGCAGCACCTCGGGCGCCATGCTGCCGCCGAGCGCTTCCACGTGGCGGCGCACCGCCTCGACCGCGCCCTTGCGCAGCAGGATGTCGTCGGTGTCCAGGCTGTTGGGCGCGGCCGGCAGGTCGACGCCGCTCATGCGGGTCTGCGCGGTGAAGGGCACGAAGCGCGCGCCCTCGACGGCGGTGGTGTCCAGCCCGTCGCGGCGAGCCAGCTCGACGATGCTGCGGCCTTCGGGCGTCTCGTCGGCCAGCGACGAGAACATGGCGGCGCGCGCCAGCCGGGCCTTGGTGATGCCGGGCGCGGGCAGGAAGGCCGTGGCCTGGCGGTTGCCGTGCGTGATGGTGCCGGTCTTGTCAAGCAGAAGCACGTCGACGTCGCCGGCGGCTTCCACCGCGCGGCCCGAGGTGGCGATCACGTTGGCCTGCATCATGCGGCTCATGCCGGCCACGCCCACGGCCGACAGCAGCCCGCCGATGGTGGTCGGGATGAGGCACACCAGCAGCGCGACCAGCGCGGTGAGCGACACCACGGTGCCGGCGCCGGCGGCTTCCACGCTGAAGATCGAGAACGGCAGCAGCGTGACCGTGACCATCAGGAACACGATGGTCAGCGCCACCAGCAGGATGGTCAGCGCGATCTCGTTGGGCGTCTTCTGGCGCTTGGCGGCCTCGACCATGCCGATCATGCGGTCGAGGAAAGACTCGCCCGGATTCACCGAGATGCGCACCACCAGCCAGTCGGACAGCACGCGGGTGCCGCCGGTCACGGCAGAGAAGTCGCCGCCCGATTCGCGCACCACGGGCGCCGATTCGCCGGTGATGGCGCTTTCGTCGACCGAGGCCACGCCTTCGATCACTTCGCCGTCGAGCGGAATGACGTCGCCGGTCTCCACCAGCACGACATCGCCCTTGCGCAGGTTGGGCGCCTGCTCCGGCAGCCACTGGGCGCCGTGATGCGGCTCCTGCAGCTTCTTGGCCCAGGTGTCCTTGCGCAGGCCGCGCAGCGAAGCGGCCTGCGCCTTGCTGCGGCCCTCGGCCAGGGCCTCGGCGAAGTTGGCGAACAGCACGGTGAACCACAGCCAGATGGTCACGGCCAGCACGAAGGCGGGCTTCATGCCGGTGTCGCCCGGGAAGCTCAGCGCATGCACCCAGAGCACCGTGGTCAGGATGCTCCCGATGTACACGATGAACATCACCGGGTTGCGCCACTGGGTGCGCGGGTCGAGCTTGGCGAAGGCGGCCCACAGCGCGGGCTTGACCAGCGCCGCGTCGAACAGCGAGAGAGATGTCTTGGTATTGGCAGTAGTCATGTTGCGCTCCTTCTCATTTCCAGAGCACGAGGTGTTCGACGATCGGGCCCAGGGCCAGCGCCGGCACATAGTTGAGCAGGCCGACCAGCAGCACCGTGCCGATCAGCAGGGAGACGAACAGCGGACCGTGCGTGGGCAGCGTGCCGCTGGTGACGGGCAGGCGCTTCTTGGCGGCCAGCGCGCCGGCCACGGCCAGCACCGGCACGATCATCGCGAAGCGGCCGAGCCACATCGCCAGCGCGAGCAGGCCGTTGTAGAAGGGCGTGTTGGCCGACAGGCCCGCGAAGGCGCTGCCGTTGTTGTTGGCGGCCGAGGTCAGCGCGTACAGGATTTCGGAGAATCCGTGCGCGCCCGGGTTCGCGATGCCGGCCTTGCCGGCGCCCGCGATCACCGCCACCGCCGTGCCCGCCAGCACCAGCACCGGCGTGACCAGGATGGCGATGGAGATCAGCTTCATCTCGCGCACCTCGATCTTCTTGCCGAGGTACTCGGGCGTGCGGCCGATCATCAGCCCGGCGATGAACACCGCGAGCATCGCGAAGATGAGCATGCCGTACAGGCCCGAGCCCACGCCGCCGAACACCACCTCGCCCAGCTGCATCAGCACCATCGGCACCATGCCGCCCAGCGGGGTGAGCGAGTCGTGCATGCCGTTGACCGCGCCGCACGAAGCGGCCGTGGTGATGGCGGCGAACAGCGACGAGGCATCGATGCCGAAGCGCACTTCCTTGCCTTCCATGTTGCCGCCGGCCTGCAGCGCGCTCGACACCTGGTCCACGCCCAGCGAGGCGAACAGCGGGTTGCCGGCCTGCTCGGCGGGCGTGATGACCATCACCGCGATGACGAACATGATCGTCATCGCCGCGAGCACGGCCCAGCCCTGGCGCATGTCGCCGACCACGCGGCCGAAGGTGAAGCACAGCGCGGCCGGGATCAGGAAGATCGCGATCATCTGCAGCAGGTTCACCAGCGCCGTCGGGTTTTCATACGGATGCGCCGAGTTGGCGTTGAAGAAGCCGCCGCCGTTGGTGCCCAGCATCTTGATGGCTTCCTGCGAAGCCACCGGGCCCATGGCCAGGGTCTGCGTCTTGGTGGTGGCGTCTTCCATCACCGGCTGGCCCTTCTCGTCCTTCAGGGGCTGGCCGTCGGCGCCGTTCTTCGGCTGCTGGAAGGCGGTGGTCTCCAGCGTGCTCACCTCCTTGTAGGCGTCGAGGTTCTGGATCACGCCCTGGCCCGCGAAGATCATCGCGAGCACGAACGAGATCGGCACCAGCACCCACAGCGTGATGCGCGTGACGTCGGCCCAGAAGTTGCCGACCAGGCCCTTGCCGTCGCCGCGCCGCGCAAAGCCGCGCACCAGCGCGAAGGCCACCGCGATGCCGGTGGCGGCGGACAGGAAGTTCTGCACCGTCAGGCCGAGCATCTGCGTGAGATAGCTCATGGTCGACTCGCCGGCGTAGCCCTGCCAGTTGGTGTTGGAGACGAAGCTCACCGCGGTGTTGAAGGCCGAGTCGGGCGACACGGCCGTCATGCCCGCGGGGTTCAGCGGCAGCCAGCCCTGCAGGCGCTGCAGGGCGTAGAGAAAGATCGCGCCCACGGCGTTGAAGGCCAGCAGCGCGAGCGCGTAGCGCAGCCAGTGCATCGACTGCCCGGGCTGCGTGCCGGCGAGCTTGTACAGCGGCGCCTCGACGCGCTGCATCCAGCGCGGCACGCGCTCGTCGCACAACGCGGCAAGGAACTTGCCGACGGGCCAGGCCAGCACCAGCAGCGCGGCCAGGAAAAGGGCCAGCAGGCCCCAGGCGGAGGAAGTCATTTCAGAATTCCTCCGCGCAGATCAGCGCGAACACGAGGTAGGCGAAAAGCACCACGGCGATCAGCGCGCCGAAGCCATACAGAACTTCGAGGCTGATCATGACGGCGCTCCGTCGGTCTTGTTCGATGGCTTCGGTGCGTCGAGCCTGTTCAGCCCCACCACCATGGCCCCCACCACGGCCCAAAGCGCCAGCAAGGCGCCCATCCAGACGATGTCCATGCATCACTCCTGCAAACGAGAAAAGATGGGCTTCAGTCTCGGCAGTCGTGCGTCAAAACGGGGGAAAGAGTGAAGGTACGGCCGTAAAGAAAGCGTAAAAAACGGGCCGTCGCCTCGCGGTGCCGACGTGGCTTCAGGTGTTCGCTCGAATAGCCCCAGCCTATGACGGCCATTGCCGGGCCTTCCTCGACAGGCAGCCGGCGCCATCAAATAATCCAAGCACTTTCTTTGATTAATAATGGGCGTCGTAATGAACAAGCAATCAAGGGCGTGGCTGGGCGCTGGCCTGGCGACATTGGTACTGGGGGGAGCCGGCTACGGGCTCGTCACGAAGCTCGAGCCGGCACACGCGCAGGAAGCCGGCATGCCGCCGGCCAAGGTGGCCGTTGCCACCGCGCGGAAGACGGAGGTGGCGCGCTTCCTCAGCGGCATCGGCACGCTGGAGGCCAACCGGCAGGTCGAGGTGCCGGCCGAGGTGGAGGGCCGCGTCGCGAAGATCCTCTTCACGCCCGGCGGCCAGGTGCGCGCGGGGCAGCTGCTGGTGCAGCTCAACGACGCGCCCGAGCAAGGCGACCTGGAGCGCCTGACGGCCCAGCGCGCCAATGCGAAGGCGCTGCTGGAACGCACGCGCCGCCTGCTGCCGCAGCAGGCCGCCACGCAGGAACAGCTCGAACAGGCGCAGGCCGCCTTCGACCAGGCCAGCGGCGACCTGCGGCGCGCCCAGGCCGTGCTGGAGCAGAAGCGCATCAAGGCGCCGTTCGACGGCGTGCTCGGCATCCGCCGCGTCAACCTCGGCCAGTTCGTGCGGGCCGGCGATGCGCTGGTATCGCTCACCGACAGCCGCACGCTGTTCGCCAACCTCACGCTGCCGGAGACCGCACTGCCCATGCTCCAGCGCAACCAGCAGGTGGCGCTGTCGGTCGATGCGTATCCGGGCCGGGTGTTCCAGGGCAGGCTCAGCACCATCGAGCCTCAGATCGGCAGCGACACACGCACCGTGCGCCTGCAGGCCACCATCGACAACGCAGACGGCGCGCTCACGCCCGGCATGTTCGTCAATGGCAAGGTCGCGCTGCCTGCACGCACCGACGCCATCACCGTGCCCGAGACGGCCATCACCTACAGCACGCACGGCGACTCGGTCTTCGTGGTGCGGCCCGCCGACAAGGGCGACGGCTTCACCGCGCAGCAGGTGTTCGTGAAGGCCGGCGAGCGGCAGGATGGGCTGGTCGTGATCGAGACGGGCCTCGCGCCCGGCGACAAGGTCGTCACCTCAGGCCAGCTGCGCCTGTACACCGGCGCGGCCGTGATACCGACGGCCAAGGACACGCTGGCCCTCGCACAGGAAGCCAGGCCATGAAGTTCACCGATCTCTTCGTGCGCCGGCCCGTGCTGGCGCTGGTGGTGAGCACGCTCATCCTGCTGCTTGGCGCGGGTGCGCTGGGCGACCTGCCGGTGCGGCAATACCCGCTGACCGAGAGCACCACGCTCACCATCACCACGCAGTACCCCGGCGCCTCGCCGGAGCTGATGCAGGGCTTCGTCACGCAGCCGATCGCGCAGGCGGTGGCGACCATGGAGAACGTCGACTACCTGTCGTCGTCTTCCACGCTGGGCCGCAGCGTGATCAGCGTGCGCATGAAGCTCAACGCCGATGCCAACCAGGCGCTCACGCAGGCGATGGCGCAGGTCAGCCAGGTCAAGTACCGGCTGCCGGCCGAGGCCTTCGACCCGGTGATCCTGAAGTCATCGGGCGAGGCCACTGCGGTGGCCTACGTCGGCTTCTCGAGCAAGACGATGCCGATGCCGGCGCTCACCGACTACCTCTCGCGCGTGGTGCAGCCGCAGTTCGCGTCCATCACCGGCGTGTCGGGCGTCGAGGTATCGGGCGGGCAGACGCTGGCGATGCGCGTGTGGCTCGACCCCAACCGCATGGCCGCGCGCGGCATCTCGGCCGGCGAGCTGGCCGACGCGCTGCGCCAGAACAACGTGCAGGCCGCACCCGGGCAGGTGAAGGGCTTGTACGTGGTGTCGAACATCCGCGTGAACACCGACCTGGTGAACGTGGCCGAGTTCCGCGACATGGTGGTCAAGCGCGACGGTGACGCCATCGTGCGCCTTGGCGACGTGGCCACCGTGGAGCTGGGCGCTGCAAGCGCCGACAGCAGCGCCACGATGGACGGCGTGCCCGCCATCTACCTCGGCCTGCAGGCGGCACCCAACGGCAATCCGCTGGTGATCGTGAAGCGCATCCGCGACCTGCTGCCTGGCATCAAGCAGAACCTGCCGCCGGGCGTGGAAGTGCAGCTGCCCTTCGAGCTGGCACGCTTCATCAAGGCTTCCATCGACGAGGTGCGCAAGACGCTGCTCGAAGCCATCGCCATCGTGGTGATCGTGATCTTCCTGTGCCTGGGCTCGGTGCGCGCAGTGCTGATCCCGGTGGTGACCATTCCGCTGTCGATGCTGGGCGCCGCCGCGCTGATGCTGCTGTTCGGCTTCAGCATCAACCTGTTGACTTTGCTGGCGATGGTGCTGGCCATCGGGCTGGTGGTGGACGACGCCATCGTGGTGGTGGAGAACGTGCACCGCCACATCGAGGAAGGCAAATCGCGCGTGCAGGCCGCGCTGATCGGCGCGCGCGAAGTGGCCGGCCCGGTGATCGCGATGACGCTCACGCTGGCGGCGGTGTACGCGCCCATCGGGCTCATGGGCGGGCTCACCGGCTCGCTCTTCAAGGAGTTCGCCTTCACGCTGGCGGGCGCGGTGGTGGTGTCGGGTGTGATCGCGCTCACGCTGTCGCCGGTGATGAGTTCGTTCCTGCTGCCGCAGGACGCCACCGGCAGCCGCATGGCGCGCGCGGCGGAGTCGTTCTTCCACAAGCTTGCAACGGATTACGGCCGGCTGCTCGACGTGTCGCTGCACCACCGCTGGGTGACCGGCGTGTTCGCCGCGCTGGTACTGGCGAGCCTGCCTTTCCTCTACAACGCGGCGCAGCGCGAACTGGCTCCTGGCGAAGACCAGGCCATGGTGCTCACCGCCATCAAGTCGCCGCAGCACGCCAACATCGACTACGTCGAGAAGTTCGGCAAGAAGTGGGACGAGGTGTTCGCGGCGCTGCCCGAGAACACCGGCCGCTGGCTCATCAACGGCTCCGACGGCGTGTCGAACAGCATCGGCGGCGTGCAGCTGTCCGACTGGAAAGACCGCAAGCGCAACGCCGACCAGATCCAGGGCGACACGCAGGGCCGCATGAACGAGGTGGAAGGCAGCAGCGTCTTCGCGTTCCAGCTGCCCTCGCTGCCAGGCTCCACCGGCGGGCTGCCGGTGCAGATGGTGATCCGCAGCGCGGGCGACCACCGCACCGTGTTCGAGGCCATGGAAGCGCTGAAGAAGTCGGCGCGCGACAGCGGCAAGTTCGCCGTGGTCGACAGCGACCTGGAGTTCAACAGTCCCACGGTCGAGATCCGCGTGGACCGCGCCAAGGCCAACAGCATGGGCGTGACGATGAAGTCCATCGGCGACACGCTGGCGGTGCTGGTGGGCGAGAACTACGTCAACCGCTTCGGCATGGACGGCCGCTCGTATGACGTGATCCCGCAGTCGCCGCGCGAGCAGCGGCTGACGGCCGAGGCGCTCTCGCGCTATTTCGTGAAGAGCGCGAGCGGCCAGCCCGTGCCGCTGGCCAACCTGGTGCAGCTGTCGACCAGCGTGGGCCCGAACAAGCTCACGCAGTTCAACCAGCTCAACGCCTCCACCTTCCAGGCCATTCCGGCGCCGGGCGTGACCATGGGCGACGCGGTGGCCTTCTTGAGCGAAGAGGCGAAGAAGCTGCCGGCCGGCTTCAGCTACGACTGGCAGTCGGACGCGCGGCAGTTCACGCAGGAGGGCTCCGCCCTGGTGATGGCCTTCGTGTTTGCCATCGTGGTGATCTACCTGGTGCTGGCCGCGCAGTACGAGAGCCTGCGCGACCCGCTGATCATCCTGATCAGCGTGCCGATGTCGATCTGCGGCGCGCTGGTGCCGCTGGCGCTGGGCTTCGGCACCATCAACATCTACACGCAGATCGGGCTGGTGACGCTGATCGGGCTCATCAGCAAGCACGGCATCCTGATGGTGGAGTTTGCCAACGAGATCCAGATGCAAAAAGGCCTCGACCGGCGCGCATCGATCGAAGAGGCCGCGCGCATACGGCTGCGCCCCATCCTGATGACCACGGCCGCGATGGTGATGGGCCTGGTGCCGCTGCTGTTCGCGAGCGGTGCGGGCGCCAACAGCCGATTCAGCATCGGCCTGGTGATCGTGGTCGGCATGCTGGTGGGCACGCTGTTCACGCTGTTCGTGCTGCCCACCATGTACACACTGCTGGCGCGCGACCACCGCGCGGCGGGCCGCTCGCGGCGCACGGCCGAACTCGATGCGCTGGCCGAAGGAGCATGACCATGAACCGACTCTTTTCATGCACAGCACCCTTTGCGTTGAGCCTGCTCGTGCTGGCCGGCTGCGCGGTCGGGCCTGAGTACACCGCGCCTTCGGACGCGCCGGTTGCCATCTCCGCGCCCGAGCGCTCGCTGTTCGCCGGCGACGCGGTGCAGCGCGACTGGTGGCGCCAGCTCGACGATCCGCAGCTCGATGCGCTGATCGATCGCGCACTGGCCGCCAACCACGACATCCGCATCGCGCAGGCCCGCTTGCTCGAAGCCCGCGCCACGCAGACCGAGGCGGAGCTAGACCGGCTGCCGGTGGTCACCGCAGGCGCGAGCAAGACGCGCAGCATCGCGCAAGGCAACAACGCGGCGCAGCCCGATGCGCGCTCGCTGTCGCAGAGCAGCCGCGCGGGCTTCGACGCCTCGTGGGAAATCGACCTGTTCGGCCGGCTGAAGCGGCTCGACGAGGCCGCTACCGCGCGCGCCGAAGCCAGCGCCGCAGACCTTGAGCAGGTGCGCATCGTGGCCGTGGCCGAACTGGCCCGCAACTACTACGAGATGCGCGGCGCGGAGCAACGCATTGCCGTGACGCGCCGCACGCTCGACAGCCTGCGCCAGAGCCTGCGCGTGACCGATGCGCAGGTGCGGACCGGCCGCGGCCTCGAAGGCGACCTGGCGAGCGCGCAGGCCAACCTCGCGAGCACCGAGAGCCAGCTGCCGGCGCTCGAGACGACGCGCCGCCAGGCCGCCTACCGCGTCGCGGTGCTGGCCGGCCTGCGCCCCGCCGAGCTCGAACCGATGCTGCAGCCCCGGCCGCTGCATGCACTCGACAGGCGCCTGCCCGTCGGCGACCTGGCCGACCTGCTGCGCCGCCGGCCCGACGTGCTGCGCGCCGAGCGCGGCCTCGCAGCCAGCACGGCGGACGTGGGCGCGGTCACGGCCGAGCTGTATCCGCGCTTCGACATCGGCGGCTTCCTCGGTTTCATCGCCTTGCGCGGTTCCGACCTGGGAAGCTCGTCGAGCCGGGCTTTCAGCGTGACGCCCGGCGTGGGTTGGCCCGCCCTTCGGCTGGGCTCGGTGAAGGCCCGCGTGCGCGGCGCCCAGGCCCGCGCCGAAGGCGACCGCGCGCTCTACGAGCAGACCGTGCTGCGCGCCATCGAGGACGTCGAGAACGCCCTCGCCGGGTACGGCCAGAACCAGCTGCGGCTGCAGCGGCTGGTGGAGGCTTCGGCCCGCAGCGCCCGCGCCGCCGAACTGATCGAGGTGCGCTACCGCGAAGGCGCCGCGCCCTACCTGAGCGTGCTCGACGCCCAGCGCACCCTGCTGCGCGCGCAGGATGCCGTGGCCGAGGCCGAAACCGCCTCGTACACCAGCCTCGTCGCGCTCTACAAGGCGCTGGGCGGCGGCTGGCAAGCACCCGCGGCGGCAAGGGGAGGTCCAACCACCTGACAATGGACCCGTTTTCCTCCACGACCGAACCCGCCATGCCCGCCCCAGATGCCGCCAAGCCCACCTGGATGCCGCACCAGCCGGCAGACCGCATCCTCTCGACGCTCAAGACCCGCGGCGCGCTCGGCATTCCCGACATCGCCAAGGTGCTGAACGTCACCGTGGAAGCGGTGCGCCAGCAGATGGCCAAGCTGGAGGCCGAGGGCCTGGTCGACGCCGAGAGCCGCCCGATCGGCCGCGGCCGGCCCACGCAGATCTGGCGGCTCACCGGCGAAGGCCACAAGCGCTTTCCCGACACGCACGCCGAGATGACGGTGCAGATGATCAGCGCCGTCATCAGCGTGTTCGGCGAGAAGGGCATGGACCAGCTCATCACGGCGCGCGAGGCCGCCATGCGCGCCAGCTACACGCAGGCCATGCGCGGCGCGCGCAGCCTGAAGACGCGGCTTGCGCGGCTGGCGGAAATCCGCAGCCGCGAAGGCTACATGGCCGAGTTCCGGCCCGAAGACGAGGAAGGCCAGGGCAACGGCTGGCTTTTCATCGAAAACCATTGCCCCATCTGCACGGCGGCGCAGGCCTGCAGCGGCTTCTGCCGCAGCGAACTGCAGCTCTTCGACGAAGTGCTGGGGCCCGACGTGACCGTGAGCCGTGTCGAGCATGTGCTCGCGGGCGCGCGGCGCTGTGCCTACCGGGTCGTGCCCAAGCCGGGCGCGGTGCCGGCCGACGAGTGAATCCGCTTTTTCTTTTTCAACAACCACGAAGGTAATCACGATGGAACACAAGCTCCCACCCCTGCCCTACGCCCTGGACGCGCTGGCACCCGAGTACTCGCAAGAAACGCTGGAGTACCACTACGGCAAGCACCACAACGCCTACGTGGTGAACCTCAACAACCTGCAGAAGGGCACCGAATTCGAAGCGATGACGCTCGAGGAGATCGTCAAGAAATCCAGCGGCGGCATCTACAACAACGCAGCCCAGATCTGGAACCACACCTTCTTCTGGAACTGCATGAAGCCGCAAGGCGGCGGTGCTCCCGGCGGCGCGCTGGCCAAGGCCATCGAAGCCAAGTGGGGCAGCTACGACGCCTTCAAGGAAGCCTTCGTGAAGTCGGCCGTGGGCAACTTCGGCTCGGGCTGGACGTGGCTGGTGAAGAAGGCCGACGGTTCGGTGGACATCGTGAACACCGGCGCCGCCGGCACGCCGCTGACCACCGCGGACACCGCGCTGCTGACGGTGGACGTCTGGGAACACGCCTACTACATCGACTACCGCAACCTGCGCCCGAAGTTCGTCGAGACCTTCCTGGCCAAGCTGGCCAACTGGGAATTCGCAGAGAAGAACTTCGGCTGACGCATCGCCGGCCGCCCGGCCGGCCCCTGAAGCACGCGGCCCCCATGCCCATTCTCGGCATGGGGGCCGCTCCATTTCCGAGCCAGCGCGAGCCGATACGGGTCCCATCGCGAATCGCGAAAACCCCCGGCACACCGCTTCCGGCACACTGCACCCCCGGTGCAGTGAAGACAATGCGACTGCAACCCCGATCCGCTTCGCTCCCCACAAAGAGACAACCATGATCCGCAGACACCTCGGCACGCTGGCCATCGCGCTGGCACTCCCGCTGGCCTTCACGGCCCCCCTCGCCCACGCACAGACCGCGGCCTACCCCGCCAAGCCGATCCGCATGATCGTGCCCTTCCCGCCCGGCGGCGGCACCGACATCCTGGCGCGCCTGGTCGCGCAGAAGCTCACCGAAGTGAACCACTGGACCGTGGTGCCCGACAACCGCGCGGGCGCCGGCGGCACCATCGGCATCGCCGAGGCAGCGCGCGCCGCGCCCACGGGCTACGACATCGTGATGGGCCAGAAGGACAACATGGTCGTCGCGCCCTGGCTCTACAAGAACCTGAGCTACAACCCCGTGAAAGACCTGACCGCCGTGGCCCACGTGGCCTACACGCCGGTGGTGATCGTCACGCAGGCCAACTCCAAGTTCAAGACGCTCGACGACGTGGTGAAGGCCGCGCGCGCCGCGCCCGACACCATCACCTACGGCTCGCCCGGCAACGGCACCACCATCCACTTGGCCGGCGAGATCTTCAACGGCGCGGCCAAGATCAAGATGCGCCACGTGCCCTACAAGGGCTCCAACGCGGCCATGATGGACGTGCTCGCGGGCAACGTCGACCTGATGGTGTCGTCGGTGCCCTCGGCCATGGCGCAGATCAAGGCCGGCAAGCTGCGGCCGCTGGCGGTCACCTCGGCCAAGCGCAGCACCTCGCTGCCCGACACGCCCACCGTGGCCGAGCTGGGCTACAAGGACTTCGACGTGAGCACCTGGTACGGCCTGTTCGTGCCGGCCGGCACGCCCAAGGACGTGGTGGCCACGCTCAATGCCGAAGTCAACAAGCTGCTGGCCACGCCTGAAATGAAGGCAGCCATCATCGCCCAGGGCGCCGAGCCGCAAAGCATGACGCCGGACCAATTCGGCAAGCTGCTGAAGACCGACTACGAAAAGTGGAAGGGCATCGTGCAAGCCTCGGGCGCGACAATCGAATAAGGCAGGGCGTCGCAGAATGGTGTCTCCGGAACAAGCCGCAACGACGGCATGGAGACACCGATGGTTCCTTCCTTTCCCCTGAAGACAGCCGCCCTGGCGGCGGTTGTCGCCCTCGTCCAGGGCTGCGCGCAGACACCCGCGCAGAAGCCTTCCGACGCAACAGTGGCCGCGCACGTCGCGGCGGCCACGCAGGCCGCGGGCACCGACCTCGGGCCCCTGCTCTCGCTTTGCAAGCCCGCCCCCGCCACGCGTCCGCCGCAGGAAGAGCTCGACAGGGGCCTTCCGCTGCTCATCAACAAGCCGGCACCGCCGCCCGCCAAGGCCTTCGACAACCTGTACTTCGTGGGCGCCGACTGGGTCAGCGCGTGGGCCATCAAGACCTCGGACGGCATCATCCTCATCGATGCGCTCAACAACCAGGTGGAAGCCGCCGCGCTCATAGAAGGCGGCATGCGCAAGCTGGGCCTGGACCCGGCGCAGATCAAGTACGTGGTCGTCACGCACGGCCACGGCGACCACTATGGCGGCGCGCCCTACCTCGCGCAGAAGTACCGCGCGCGCGTGGTGATGAGCGACGCCGACTGGACGATGACCGAGACCAAGCTCGAATTCGCCACGCCCATCTGGGGCGCGCCGCCCAGGCGCGGCGCGGGCGACATCTCGGTGAAGGACGGCGACCGCATCACCCTGGGCGACACCACCGTCACGCTGTACCTCACGCCCGGCCACACCATGGGCACGCTCTCGCCGGTGTTCGACGTGAGCGAGAACGGCAGGAAGCACCGCGCCATGCTCTGGGGCGGCACGGGCTTCAACTTCGGCAAGGACATGCAGCGGCTGGACAGCTACATCGCGTCCACGCGGCGCATGGACTCTCTGGTGAAGGCGCAGAACATCGACGTGATGCTGTCGAACCATTCGAACGTCGACAGCTCGCAGGCCAAGATGGCCGCGCTGCGGAACCAGCCGGCCGGCGCGCCGAACCCCTTCGTGATGGGCACGCCGACGGTGGAGCGGGCGTTGCGCGTGATGGGCGAGTGCGCGCAGGCGCAGCGCGACAGGTTCGCGATGCGGTGAGCGGGTCTTTGCTCCTTCCCCCTCCGGGGGAGGGAGAAATACCGAAGACTCAGTCCGGCACGAACTTGCTGTTGAAGATGGCCACGTCCGATTCGAGCTCGAACGTCGCCACCTGCCCCATCTTCCCGTCGCTCATCCTGCAGGCCGAGAACAGGCTGTAGCGGCCCTTGAAGTAGAACTCGTCCATCACGATCAGCGCGTACGGGTAGGGCACGAAGACCTGGTGCTCGAAGACGATGCGGTGCACGTTCCTCGGCGAGGGGAAGAGCTTGTATTCGAGCGTGTCGATCGACTTGGCGGTGGCCATGGCTTGGGTGTCCCAGGTTTCAGGCCGGATCGCGCACGTCGGCCACGGGCTTGGCGCCGAAGTCTTCGCGCGCCAGGTAGCCCAGCACCTTCGCAGCAGCCGTGGCGGGGCTGTCGAGCATGCCTTCGTTCTTCATCTTCTCGAAGCGCGTGCGGTCGGGGAACTTGTCGGCCGAGGCGCCACGCAGCTGCACCTGCATGTCGGTGTCGATCACGCCGGGCGCGAGCGAGACGATGCGCGCGCCGTTCGGGGCGTTCGCCTCTTCGAGCGCCACGGCGCGCGAGAAGTGGTCCATGCCGGCCTTGGCCGCGCAGTAGGGCGCCTGGCTGCCCATCGCATTGCGCCCCAGGCCCGACGAGATGTTGAGCACCTTGCGCACGCCGCGCCATTCGCGCGTCGCGCCCAGGAACGCGGCGGTCAGCAGCATCGGCGCTTCCAGGCCGATGCGCAGGGCCAGCGACAGCTCGGCCTCCACGGCGCGCGACAGCGGCGCGGGGTTGCCGACGGTGCCGGCGTTGTTGATGAGCGTGACGCTGTCGAAGCGCTGCGCGTCGACGGTCTTGAGCCATGCCGACACGCGCTCCGATGCAGCCACCGGGTCGGACAGGTCCTGCTCCCATTGCACGAGTTCGGCGCCGGCGGCCTTGGCGGCTTCGGCCAGCTCGGGCGACTGCTTGCGCGAGATGCCGAGCACCGTGTGGCCGCCCTGCAGCAGCTGCAGGGCCATGGCCTGGCCCAGGCCGCGCGAGGCGCCGGTGATGATGGTGAGGTGGGAAGCGGTCATCGGAGAGTGGTCTTTCTGGAAAGGAGGCGGGGAGATTAAGGGGTATTGAAAAGCCTCGCGGCTCAACCGGTCCGGAACTGCTTGCGCAGGAAGTTGCGGTGCCGCGCGATGTGCTGCAGCTGCGCGGGCGCGACGGTGCCGCCCAGGTCGACTTCGTCCGCGCCATTGAGCACCGCGTTGGCGTTGGCCATGGCGCGCGCCACGACCTCTTCCTCGCTCACGCCGAGCTGCGCCGCAAGGTCGAGCGCCACGCGCCGCATGGCGCGCTGCGAAAGCATCCACATGGCGCCGAAGCGGTCCCATGCGAGCGCGGTTTCCTCGGCCTTCTCTCGGTCGGCGAGGATTTCGCTGAGCGGCTTGGCCAGCACCACATCGAGTTCCTCGAGCTTTTC
Organism: Variovorax sp. MPBD4-3; assembly: GCF_058809745.1. Lineage (NCBI taxonomy): Bacteria > Pseudomonadati > Pseudomonadota > Betaproteobacteria > Burkholderiales > Comamonadaceae > Variovorax > Variovorax sp. MPBD4-3. The sequence continues at coordinate 3,852 of NZ_JBXASW010000030.1, read as the reverse complement.
GGCCAGCTGCTCGTTGCGCGCGAGCGCCTCTTCGAGCGTCGGTCCGGCGTCTTCAGCCTCGGGCTTCTTCGGCTGCTCCGGGGGCGGGATGAACGCGGCCTGCGCATTCGCGGGCACGATCTGTATCTGGTCTTTGAGCGTCATGAGGTTTCCGTTTCCGCGGAGGGTTGGATGTTCTTCTTGTTCGACATCGCGGTGGCGCGCAGGCCCGGCAGGTCGAGCACGCGCAGGCCACCGTACTCCACGCGGATCAACCCCTGCGCCGACAGGCCGTTGAGCGCCTCGTTGACCCGCTGGCGCGACAGGCCGACCAGGTAGGCCAGCTCCTGCTGCGTGATGCGCAACACCTCGCCCACGCCGGGGTACAGCACCGGGTTGAACAGCGACACCAGGTTGCGCGCCACGCGGGCGTCGGGGTTGTTGAGCCGGTCGATCTCCAGCGCCGCGATGAACTGGCCGAGCCGCTCGTTGAGCTGGTTCATCACGAAGCGGTTGAAGCCGATGGAATGGTCGAGCAGCCAGTGGAAGCTCTCGGTCGGCAGGCCCGCGATGAGGCTGCGGCGCAGCGCCTGGATGTTGTAGCGGTAGGGCTCGCGCTTCATCACGGTGCCTTCGCCGAACCAGCCGCCGGGCGGCACGCCGGTGTAGGTGACGGAGCCGCCGTCGGCGTTGTCGTTGCTCATCTTCAGCAGCCCCTCGACCACGCCGAACCAGTAGGTGGGCGAGCGGCCGACGCGGCACACCAGGTCGCCGGGCTCCGCTTCGCCGACCACCAGCGTGGCCTCGGCGCGGCGGCGTTCGGCGGGGGTGAGCGTGGGCAGCCAGGGAATGCCGTCGAGCTCGGCGGCGTTGGCCGGACGCACGCGGTCCTTGATCGAACCGCCGAGCACGTTGTTGTGGTTGAGGTTGCCGCGAGGCATCGGGAAACTCCGGGGAGTAGTGTCCCTAGGATTGTCGTTGGAACGACAACCGGGCGTCAAAGTGAGACCTACGATCCGCCCACTGTGCAAACAACCGCCCCCACCTTCCCCCGCCTGATGCTCGCGCATGCCGAGGCCCGACCCGAGGCGCCCGCCGTGCGCGAGAAGGATCTCGGCATCTGGCAAACCTGGACCTGGAACGCCGTGGCGCAGGAAGTGCGCGAAATGGCCTGCGGCCTGGCGAGCCTGGGCTTCAAGGCCAACGACAACCTGGCCATCGTCGGCGCCAACCGGCCGCACCTGTACATGGCGGTGATCGCCGCGCAGAGCCTGCGCGGCGTGCCGGTGCCGCTGTACCAGGACGCGGTGGCCGGCGAGATGGTCTTCATGCTGCAGGACGCGGGCATCGAGTTCGTGATCGCCGAAGACCAGGAGCAGGTCGACAAGCTGCTCGAGTGCCGCGAGATCCAGCAAGGCAAGCTGCCGGCCATCCGCCACATCATCTACGACGACCCCAAGGGCCTGCGCCACTACGACCAGCCCGGGCTCATGAGCTACGAGCAGCTGCGCGCGCTGGGCCGCGAGTTCGACAAGGCCAACGTGGGCTACTACGACCGCGCGGTCGCCAGCGGCGAGGCGACGGACGTGGGCGTGATCCTCTACACCTCCGGCACCACCGGCCGCCCCAAGGGCGTGTGCCAGACGCATGCGAGCTTCATCGCGGCGGGCCGCGGCGGCGTGGAGACCGACCGGCTCGGCCCCGGCGACAACATCATGAGCTACCTGCCGATGGCCTGGGTGGGCGACCACCTGTTCTCGGTGGCGCAGTGGCTGGTGGGCGGCTTCACGCTCAACTGCCCCGAGTCCGCCGAGACGGTGATGAACGACATGCGCGAGATCGGCCCGAGCTATTACTTCGGCCCGCCGCGCACCTTCGAAGGCCTGCTCACCGCCGTGTCGATCCGCATGGAAGACGCGGCCGCGCCCAAGCGCTGGCTGTATGCGAAGTTCATGGCCCTGGCGCAGCGCGTTGGCGCGGACATCCTCAACGGCGCGCCGGTGGGCGCCGGCGACCGGCTGATGTACGCCCTGGGCAACCTGCTGATCTACGGCCCTCTGCGCAACGTGCTGGGCATGAGCCGCATCCGCGTGGCCTACACGGCGGGCGCGGCCATCGGGCCCGACCTGTTCCGCTTCTACCGCTCCATCGGCGTCAACCTGAAGCAGTTCTACGGCCAGACCGAGACCTGCGCCTACGTGTGCCTGCAGCAGGACGGCAAGGTCAAGCTGCAGACCGTGGGCACGGCCGCGCCGGGCATCGAGCTGAAGATCGCGGAAGACGGCGAGGTGCTGGTGCGCGGCGTGTCGGTGCTCAAGGAGTACTACAAGCGCCCCGACGCCACCGCCGAGGTGCTCGACGCCAACGGCTACTTCCACACCGGCGACGCGGGCGTGCTCGACAGCGAAGGCCACCTGCGCATCATCGACCGCGCCAAGGACGTGGGCCGGCTCGTGAGCGGCGCGATCTTCGCGCCCAACTACATCGAGAACAAGCTCAAGTTCTTCCCGCAGATCAAGGAGGCCGTGTGCTTCGGCAACGGCCGCGACGAAGTGTGCGCGGCCATCAACATCGACTACGAGGCCGTGGGCAACTGGGCCGAGCGGCGCGGGCTGGCCTACGGCGGCTACGTCGACCTGGCCGGCAAGCCCGACGTGCTGGCGCTGGTGGCCGAATGCATCGGCAAGGTGAACGCCGACCTCGCGGCCGAGGACGGCATGGGCGAGACGCAGATCGCGCGCTTCCTGGTGCTGCACAAGGAGCTCGACCCCGACGACGACGAACTGACCCGCACGCGCAAGGTGCGCCGCGGCTTCATTGCCGAGAAATACGCGGTGCTGGTCGATGCGCTCTATGGCCGCAGGACCGAGCAGTACATCGAGACCCAGGTCAAGTTCGAGGACGGGCGCACGGGCACGGTGAGCGCCACGCTGAAGGTCGTCGATGCGAAGACTTTCCCCATCATCGTGAAGGCGGCGGCATGAGCACCAGGAAGACCGGCGAGGTCATCCTCGACGTGCAGAACATCAGCCTGAGCTTCGGCGGCGTGAAGGCGCTGACGGACATCAGCTTCAACGTGCGCGAGCACGAGGTGCGGGCCATCATCGGCCCCAACGGCGCGGGCAAGAGCTCGATGCTGAACTGCATCAACGGCGTCTACTGGCCGCAGCAGGGCTCCATCACCTTCCGCGGGCAGACCTTCAAACACATGAACTCGCGCCAGGTGGCGGAGATGGGCGTGGCGCGCACCTTCCAGAACCTGGCGCTGTTCAAGGGCATGAGCGTGCTCGACAACATCATGACCGGGCGCAACCTCAAGATGAAGAGCGGCCTGTTCGCCCAGGCGCTGCGCTGGGGCCCGGCCGAGCGCGAGGAGCTGCGGCACCGCGAGTTCGTCGAGCACATCATCGACTTCCTGGAGATCCAGGCGCACCGCAAGACACCCGTGGGCCGCCTGCCCTACGGCCTGCAGAAGCGCGTCGACCTGGGCCGCGCGCTCGCGATGGAGCCGCAGGTGCTGCTGCTGGACGAGCCCATGGCCGGCATGAACGTGGAAGAGAAGCAGGACATGAGCCGCTTCATCCTCGACGTGAACGACGAGTTCGGCGCGACCATCGTGCTGATCGAGCACGACATGGGCGTGGTGATGGACATCTCCGACCGCGTGGTGGTGCTGGACTACGGCAAGAAGATCGGCGACGGGACGCCCGATGAGGTGCGGAACAACGACGACGTGATCCGGGCATACCTCGGCGTGGAGCACTGACGCCATGACAACCATCGCCCTGAAGCATTGCTCCTTCCCCCTCCGGGGGAAGGCTGGGATGGGGGCACGCGGAGCGCCCGACAGATACGCCGCCTGGGCCCCCCCCC
>NZ_JBXASW010000029.1:0-65983 GCF_058809745.1 Variovorax sp. MPBD4-3 | reverse complement strand
GGTGGAGGAGGAGGTGCCTGCTCGATCGTCTCCACGGCGACGGCAGGTGCCGGCGCAGGCGCGGGAGGGGGTGCAGGCACGGGCGCGGGCGCCACCGGCAACGGCGGACGGAACTGCGCCGTCACCTCTCGCGCATGGTTCGAATGGCTGTACCCCGGCACGGCCGGCTTGTTGTTCTGCAGCAGGTCGAGCGCGGGGTGCACGTCGCCGGGCAGCCCGGCGTCGTGTTGCGTCAGCGCGGTCGGGCGCGGGTCGGACAGCGGCGAATGCGCGCTGTCGTCGGCCGCGAAGAAAGAGAGCGGGTCGACCCCGCGCCTGAGCGCGATGTCGGACATGTCCTGGGTCGCCTGCGGGTTCATTTCCGCGAGCGGGTCGATGGGGTTGCGGCGCGCCTGCGACGGCAGCTCGAAGGGCTCGTGCGCCATCGGGTCGGGCATGGGCGCGGGCGTGGTGTCGATGCGGCGCGGCGCGTTCGCGAGGATGGCGTCCCAGTCTTCGGCGGAAGGAATCTGCGACGAGGCCGGGGCTGCCGACTTCGGCGGTACCTGCGCGGGCATGGGTGGCGGGGGCGGTACCGGCACATGCACCTGAACGGCAGGCGAGGGAGGCGGTGGCACCGGCGCGCGCGGCATCGGCATGGGCGGCATTGCCACGGTGGGCTGCGTTTCGCCGATGGGCAGGGCGCCTTCGCCGAACAGGTCGGAGAACACGTCGGAGCCTGAAGAAGCCGGCAGCAAGGCGTCGATGGGCGCGGACGAAGCCGGCGCCGGCGCGAACGGCTGTGGCGCCGGCATCGAAGCAGGAGGAGGGAGAGAGGGCGGTGGTGATGGCGGCGGCGGCGGTGGCGCAGCCACCACGGCCGGGGCTGCGCGCTGCGCGCTCGCGGCCTCCAGGACGTAGCTGCCGATCGCCACGCGGTCGCCGTCGGCCACGCGGGCCTCCTGCTCGTGCACCAGTGTTTGCCCGTTGACGCTGATGGGCAGCACAGCGCTCATGTTGCGAAGCACCGCCGAGCCGTCTTCGTCGAAGCGCACCGTGGCTTGCAGGCGCGAGATCTGTCGCTGCTCGTCGGGCAGCACGAGGTGGTTGTCGGGGCTGCGCCCGATCGTTCCTCCGGGTGCGGCCAGCAGCGCCGAGGGGCCCGAGGCCACCGGCTTGCCGGCATGTTCGATCACCGTCCAACGCATGGCATCTCCATGTTCTTGTGGCGCCCGCACAAGCTGCGCAGGGCGCGGGGACCGGCGTGGCCGGTCAACGCTTCATTCGCTTCGCTGCTTCGAAGGCCGGGCCCCACACGGGGTGCTTGCGCTCGGCCACGTTGAGGTCGAAGTTCGGAAAGGCGTCGAGGATCTTGCGGAACTGCGCGCGGCACTCGGGCACCTGGTTGGCCACGCAGTAGCTGAAGGCCTCGAGCTTCATCGCGTCGAGGCGCGTGGCCGGCTCCGCGCCGTCGAACACCGACACGCCTCCGCTCTTGAGCGTGCTGATGGCCTTGGCGTAGTCGCCTTCGTCATAGGCCTGTTGCGCGCGCTCGAGGGTGGTGCGCGCAACCTGCTGGCTCAGGCGCTCGGGTTGCGGTGCGGGCTCGGGCGGCGGCGGGGTCGTGCACCCCGTGATCACGCAAAGAGTGAACGCCAGAGCAGGCAGACATGACTTCAATCTTCTCTCCTACTTTGCGAAAGCAATGTTCGAGGCAGTGTGCCGCAGTGTTGCGACAGCGACGCTGATGCGCATGGTGAATGCGCATGACTTCGATAATATAGGCCGCGAACCAGCCAGGGAGATATCAATGCATCGACGAAGCCTGCTGCAAGGCGCACTTGCATCCACACCGTTGTTGGCGGGCCTCAGTGGGTGCGCTTCCACGGCAAAGTCATTGCCCACACCGTATGCCGTCACCGTGCGCATCGACGACGGCGTGAACCCCGACGGACGCGGCCAGGCAGCGCCCATCCTGGTGAAGGTGTTCGAGCTGAAATCTTCCGGCAACTTCGAGACGGCAGACTACTTTGCACTACAGGACCGCGACCGCGAGACGCTGGCAACGGAACTCGTGAACGCCGATCAGGCCATCATGCGCAGCGGCGAGGAGCGCGTCTTCAAGCGCGAGGCGGGTCTCGATTCGCGCGCCATCGGCATCATCGCGGGCTATCGCAAGCTGGAAGCCGCGCGCTGGCGCATCGTGCTGCCGCTCAAGGAGCCGAAGCAGACGAACCTGTACAAGGTCTGGCAGTTCTCGCCGAGCGAGCAGGCCGTGCAGGTCGTGGTGCGCAAGAGTGGCATCGAGGTGCTACCAAGTCGTTAATTTTCTGTACTCCCTAGTACGAAAGTGCGAGAAATCCGCGCTTGAAAAGCGGTGCAAATCGTAAGACGCGCCGTGTAGCATCGGAGCAAAAAAATCGTTCGATGGGAGGGCGTCCGTGCATGCGCCTTCCGCTTCCATGTGAGCACTCCCAGGAGGTTCTTTGGTGACAGTTCGCAATCAGGGCGCTGGAAGAAACGGCGTTCATCCGCAGGCGTTGGCGAATAGGGTGGTGTGGTCCGAGGGCATGTACCTGCGGCCGCAGCATTTCCAGCAGCTCGAGCGTTACGTCGAGCAATACGTGACGCGTCGCACCGCCGGCCTGCAAGGCGCTTATTGGGGTTGGCTGCATCTCGAGATAGATCGCGATGCCTATGCGCTGGGCCGCGTGTCGCTGCTCGGCGGCGCGGGCGTGCTGCCCGATGGCACGCCGTTCTCCTTCGGTGCCGAAGACGCACCGCTGCCCTATGAAGTGCCCAACGACCTGACCGATGAGCTCATCGTGCTCGCACTGCCGCTGCGCAGGCCGGGCAGCGAAGAGATCATCTTCGCGGAGGACGAAGGTTCGGCCGCGCGCTTCGGCGTGATCGAGCGCGAGGTGAACGACGGCAATGCGGTCGCCCTGGGGCCGGCGGTGCTGCAGCTTGCCGCGCCGCGCCTGCGCCTTGCGCGCGCGTCCTCGCTCACTGCCGAATGGCAGGCCATCGGCGCGGTGCGCGTGATCGAGCGCCGCACCGACCACAAGCTGGTGGTCGATGCCAACTACATTCCGCCGGTGCTCGATGCTTCCGCGCACACCATGCTGCGCAGCATGATCGCGGAGCTGCACGGCCTGCTCACGCAGAGGTCCGAGGCGCTGGCCTCGCGGCTGTCGCAGCCCGGGCGCGGCGGCGTGAGCGAGGTGTCCGACTTCCTGCTGCTGGAGCTGGTCAATCGCTATCTCGCGCTCACGTGGCATGCACAGCAGGCGGTGCAGGTGCACCCCGAGCAGCTGTTCATCGACTGGCTCAAGCTGGCCTGCCACCTGGCCACGCACACTTCGCCCACGCGGCGCCCGGTGCTGTGGCCGGTGTACGACCACGACAACCTCAACGAAAGCATTCGTCCGCTGATGGAAGAGCTGCGGCGTTCGTTGTCGGCCGTGCTCGAGCAGAGCGCGATCGCCATCGAGCTCGAGGAGCGCAGCCACGGCGTGCGCGTGGGCCGCATGCCCGACCCGGTGCTGGTGCGCAACGCGGGCTTCGTGCTCGCGGTGCATGCCGACCTGCCGGCCGACGCCATCCAGCAGCGCTTCCCCACGCAGGTGAAGATCGGCTCGGTCGAGCGCATCCGCGACCTCGTGCAGCTGCAGCTGCCGGGCGTGACGGTGCGCCCGCTGCCTGTGGCGCCCAGGCAGATTCCGTACAACGCGGGCTACCACTACTTCGAACTCGACAAGAGCGGCGACATGTGGCGCCAGCTCGAGAAGTCGGGCGGCGTGGCCATGCACCTGGCCGGTGACTTTCCCGGGCTGGCCATGGAGTTCTGGGCCATCCGTCCGTGAGGGACTCTATGAACGGTGTGAACGACATGGCCGTCGGCGCGGGAGGTTTCGTGCCGCCGAATCCAGGGGGTGGGGGCGCTGCGGACCCGGGCGGCATGCCCGCGGCGCAACGCGGCATGGGCGCGCAGCCCGAGTCATTCACCGCATGGCACGACGCGCGGCGTCCGCATGCGGGCGACACGGCGCTCGCGGGCAACAACCCGCTGGTGGCGGCCGCCAATCCATTGCTCGACCTGATTCCGCAGATCCGCGCGACCGGCCATCACCCCGCGCCGGCGCAGTTGCGCGAGCACCTGGTCGACGAGGTGCGCCGCTTCGAGACGCGCGCGCAGCAGGCGGGCATCGCGCCCGAGGTGATCATCGGCGCGCGCTACTGCCTGTGCACGGCGGTGGACGAGGCCGCCGCGCTGACGCCTTGGGGCGGCAGCATCTGGTCGTCGCAGAGCCTGCTGGTGATGTTCCACAACGAGACCTGGGGCGGCGAGAAATTCTTCCAGCTGCTGTCGCGGCTGGTGCAGAACCCGCAGCAGCACCTGCACCTGATCGAGCTCATCTACTTCTGCCTGGCGCTGGGCTTCGAGGGGCGCTTCCGCGTCATCGACAACGGTCGCTCGCAGCTCGAAACGCTCAAGCAGCGCCTGCTGCAGATCATCCGGCAGACGCGCGGCGAGATCGCGGTGCCGCTGTCGCCGCACTGGCAGGACGCGAGCGCGCCGGTGCGCCGCGCGCGCAACTGGCTGCCGGTGTGGGCCGTGGGCGCGGTGGCGGCTGTGCTGCTGCTCGTGGCGTTCGCGCTGCTCACGTTCAACCTGGCGGGCACGTCCGACGGCGCCTTCGCGGCCGTCAACGCGGTGCGGCTGCCGCAGACCGCGCGCGCCGTGGTCATGCCCGCGCCCACGCCGCGCCTGCAGCGCTTCCTGGAGCCCGAAATCCGCGACGGCCTGCTCACGGTGCGCGACGAGGCCGACCGCAGCGTGGTGGTGCTGCGCGGCGACGGCCTGTTCGCATCGGGCTCCGACCGCGTGCTCGACCGCTATGCGCCGGTGCTCGCGCGCGTGGCCGATGCGCTCAACGCCGTCGAAGGCAATGTGCTCATCAGCGGCTTCAGCGACGACCAGCCGATCCGCAGCGTGCGCTTTCCGTCGAACTGGCAACTCTCGCAGGCCCGCGCCGACGCGGTGAAGAAGATGATCGCCACGCGCCTTTCGAAGCCCGAGCGCCTGCGCGCCGAAGGCCGCGGCGACGCCGACCCCATCGCGCCCAACGACTCGCCAGCCAACCGCGCGCGCAACCGCCGCGTCGAGGTCACGCTGCTGGTGGCGCCGGTGGCAGGCGTACCCGTGCCCGCGGCACAACAGCCGGGAGGAGCCCGCTGATGCTGCGCGCCATCTTCCGTTTTCTCATCAGCCGCGACCTCTGGGTGTTCCTGGGGCTGGTCGCGCTCGCTTTCCTGATCTGGATCATCGGCCCAGCCATCGCGGTGGGCCGCTACCGCCCGCTCGAAGACGAGATCGTGCGCATCGCCGTCATCGCGCTGATGTTCGTGGTGTGGCTCGCGCGGCTGGTCTACCGCAAGTGGCGCGAGCACCGCCTCAATGCGCAGCTGCTGAACCAGCTGCGCACGCCATCGAAGAAGGAGAAAGAGGCCAAGCCCGAGGACGCGCCCGAGATCAAGGAGCTGCAGAGCGGCTTCACCGACGCCACGGCCATCCTCAAGAACATGCGCTTCGGGCAGGGAGCGGACGGCAAGCCCGCCAGCCGCTTCTCTGTGTTCGACCGGCAGTACCTGTACCAGCTGCCCTGGTACATCTTCATCGGCGCGCCGGGCTCGGGCAAGACCACGGCGCTGGTCAACTCCGACCTCGACTTCCCGCTGGCCGACCAGCTCGGCAAGGCGGCCGTGCGCGGCATCGGCGGCACGCGCAATTGCGACTGGTGGTTCACCAACGAGGCGGTGCTCATCGACACCGCCGGGCGCTACACCACGCACGAAAGCAACCGCGAGACCGACGAGAGCGAGTGGAAGGGCTTCCTCGAACTGCTCAAGAAGTTCCGCCCGCGCCAGCCCATCAACGGCGCGATCCTCACCATCAGCATCGCCGACCTGCCGCTGGCCGACGACGCGCAGCGCGCGCGCCACGCAATGGCACTGCGCAAGCGGCTGCTGGAGCTGCGCAACGACCTGGGCATCGACTTTCCGGTGTACGTGCTGGTCACCAAGACCGACCTGCTGGCGGGCTTCAACGAATACTTCGGCTCGCTGGGCCGCGCCGAGCGCCAGCAGGTGTGGGGCTTCACCTTCCCCATCGAAGGCAATGCCGCCAACAGGAATGCGAAGGCTGGCAAGGGCGCGGCCCCGCTGAAGGGCGGCGACCTGCGCGAGCGCTTCCACCAGGAATACAGGCTGCTGCACCAGCGCCTGGACGAACGCCTGCCCGAGCTGCTGGCAGCCGAGCCCGACCCGATGCGGCGCGCGCAGGCCTACCTGCTGCCGCAGCAGTTCGCGAGCTTCGAGGACATCCTCGGCACCTTCCTGGCCGACGTGTTCAATCCGTCGAAGTTCGAGGCCGCGTCGATGCTGCGCGGCGTGTACTTCACCAGCGGCACGCAGGAAGGCACGGCCTTCGACCGTGTGATGGGCGCCATCAAGCGCTACCTGCAGGTCAACGCGCCGCCCGCGCCGCCGCCGGGCCCGGGCAAGAGCTACTTCCTGAAGGAACTGCTGCAGCAGGTGATCTTCCGCGACGCGGGCGTGGCCGGCACCAACCTGCGCTGGTACCGGCGCAAGCGCGCCATCGACATCGCGGGCTACAGCCTGATCGGCGTGCTGCTGGTGGTGCTGCTGGGCGCGTGCGTGAACAGCTGGCGCAACAACAAGGACTACGTGGCCGAGGTCGACGGCAACGCCAAGGCCTTCAACAAGGCGGCGGCGCGCGGCGAGCTGCCGACGGTGGTCGATTCGGGCGGCGACATCGCGAGTTCGCTGCTGATCCTCGACCGGCTGCGCGACCTGCCGAAGTCGAGCCACTTCGACGTCGGCGATCCGCCGCTGTCGTACCGCTTCGGCCTCTACCAGGGCGAGAAGTTGCAGGCCGCCACCGACGGCGTCTACCAGCGTGCCCTGGAAACCGTGCTGCTGCCGCAGGCCGCGCAGCGCGTGGAGCAGTCGCTGCGCGAAGCCTCGAAGAACGACGCCGAATACAGCTACGAGGCGCTCAAGGCCTACCTGATGCTGTTCGACGCCGAGCGCTACGACGCCGATTTCCTGCAGGCCTGGCTGCTGAGCGACGTGGACCGCAAGATCGGCGCGTCGCTCACGCGCGAACAGCGCACCAACCTCGAGTCGCACCTGAAGGCGCTGTTCGCTGGCCGCGTGCTGACTTCGCCCTTCGCGAAGGACGATCGCCTCATCACCCAGACGCGCGAGCGCCTGGCCGGCGTGCCGCTGGCGCAGCGCTCCTATGCGCGGCTGCGGCGCATCCTGCTGCAGACCAGCCCGCCCAACGCCTTCACCATCGCGGAGGCGGGGGGCGCCGAATCGGCGCTGGTGATCCGCCGCGCGAGCGGCAAGCCGCTGACCGACGGCATTCCCACGCTCTTCACCTACCGCGGCTACTGGGACATCTTCGACAAGCGCATGGCCGAGACCACGCTGTCGCTCGAGCAGGAAGACCGCTGGGTGCTGCAGATCCGCGCGCCGGGCATTGCCGACATCACCTCGCGCGAGCTGCTGCTGCGCGAAGTGCGCAGGCTCTATCTCACCGACTACATCCGCGTGTGGGACGAGTACCTCACCGACATCCGGCTGGCCGACAGCCGCTCGCTGCTGCAGAGCATCCAGATGACGCGCGTGCTCTCGACCTCGGAGTCGCCGATGTCGCGCATCATCCGCGGCGCCGCGCGCGAGACCGACCTGCTGCGCAACCACGACGAGGCCGCGCGCAGCCTGCTCGACCAGGCGCAGAACCGCGTGGCCAGCACGCGCGAGCGCATCGAGCAGCTCATCGGCCAGCCCGATGGCAGCCAGCGCCGCAATGCGCAGGTGGACAGGCCCGAGTCGCTGGTCGACAACCACTTCGAGCCGCTGCGCCGCATGGTGACGGCACCCAAGCAGGGTGGGCAGGCGCCCATCGACGCGACTGCCGCGCTCATCAACGAGCTCTACACCTTCCTCACGGCCACCGACACCGCGCTGCGAAGCGGCAACATACCGCCGTCGAGCGACGCCGTCACCAAGGTGCAGGCGGAAGCGGGGCGCCTGCCGGTGCCTTTCCAGGGCATGCTGAACGACCTGTCGGCCACCGCGTCGTCGAAGGCGGCGGCGGTGACGCGGCAGAACATCGGGCAGAGCGCGGCCGCCAGCATCGGCACGTTCTGCAACCAGGCCATCGCAGGGCGCTACCCGTTCTCGCGCCGCTCCAGCCGCGACGTGGCCTCGGGCGACTTCGCGCAGCTGTTCGCGCCGGGCGGGATGATGGACGACTTCTTCCAGAAGAACCTCATCACCCAGGTCGACACCTCGGTCAACCCGTGGGCCTTCAAGCGCGGCGTGGACGGCAGCGCCGCGGGGCGCTCGGCCTACCTCGATTCGTTCCAGAAGGCGCAGGCGATCCGCGACGTGTTCTTCTCGGGCATGGCGGGCGGGCGCACGCCGTCGTTCACGCTCGACATCCGTCCCGAGGACATGGACGCCGCGCTCACGCAGTTCACGCTCGACGTCGACGGCCAGACGGTGCGCTACGCGCACGGCCCGCAGGCGCCCAGCACGGTCAAGTGGCCCGGGCCGCGCAACAGCAACCAGGTGCGCCTGCAGGTGACCACCGCCAACGGCACGCCCGCCGGCGGCATCGTGACCGAGGGGCCGTGGGCGCTGCACCGCCTGTTCGACAAGGCCTCCATCTCGTCGGGCAGATCCCCCGAATCCTTCACCGCGACCTTCGACCTGCAGGGCAAGAAGGTGGTGCTGGCGGTAACGGCCAACAGCGTCTACAACCCGCTTCGCCTTGCGCAGATGAACAGCTTCTCGTGCCCCGGGAAATCATGAGCACCCCCAGGCTTCGCGCACTTCGTGCCGCTTCTCCTCCCTCCGTGCAGGGGGCAACACCGGCGGCCCGGCAAAGCCGGTTCCGCGGTGTTCCTGGCATATGCCGCGAGGTTGTCGGGAGCCATAAGCAATGAACAGCAGCATTCCCCCGCAGGCCTGGGTGCCCGTCGACGAACAGATCGGCTGGTACGGCAAGCTGCCCGCCGCCGGCGACTTTCTCTACCGCCGCATGCCGCGCGAACTGCAGGCGTGGTGGGATCGCTGGATGCAGAACGGCCTGGGCAGCTTCAAGCGCTGGCCCGACGCCATGACGCGGCACTACGCCGTGGCGCCGGTGTGGAACTTCGCGATTCCCGCCACGCAGGGCGTCGATGCCGTGCAGTTCGGCTGCCTCGCGCCGAGCTGCGACCGCGTGGGCCGCTACTACCCCGTATGCGTCACCCTGCAGGTGGCCGCGCGCAACTACCGGCCGTCGGTGCTGGAGGGCTCGGCCGCCTGGTACTGGCAATGCGGCAGCGCGCTGTTGCAGGCCATCCGCCACGGCGTGGCGCCGGACCAGTTCGACGGCCAGGTACTGGCCGCGGGCCGCGCCGGCTTTCACACGGCCAGCGGCGGCTCGGACGACATTCTCTCGATCCTCGGGCCTACAGCGGGTGGCGCGAGCGCCCAGCAGCGGCTCGGCTGGCCGGAGCTTCCACTGTGTTTCGACCCGCTAGGCAGCACCAGCTACTGGTGGACCAACCAGGCCGACGGTTCGCCGTTGCGCACCGCGGCCCATGGCGGCGGGCTCAACACACCGCTGTTTTCCAAGTTGTTTTCGCAGGGGCATGTGCCATGGGCATGAAAAGCCGACATCCCGAGGGAGGAGAAGACGCATGAGCACCACGCAGGGCAGCGCAGGCGCGGCGGCCGATTCGCCGGCCGATGAACGCCCGCATCCGCTGGAGACGGGCCACCGGCTCGATGAATTCGAACTGCTCGAGGTGATCGGCGAGGGCGGCTTCGGCATCGTCTACCGCGCGTACGACCACTCGCTGCAGCGCGAAGTGGCCATCAAGGAATACATGCCGTCGATGCTCGCGCGCCGCGTGGGCGACGACAGCGTGCTCGTGCGCTCCGAGCGCCTCGCGGCCACCTTCCAGGCGGGACTGCGCAGCTTCATCAACGAGGCGCGCACCCTCGCGCAGTTCAGCCATCCCGCGCTGGTGCGCGTGCATCGCTTCTGGGAGGCCAACTCGACCGCCTACATGGCGATCCAGCTCTACAAGGGCCGCACCCTGAGGCGCCTTGCCGAAGACGAACCCGGCCGCATCAACGAGGCCTGGCTGCTCGGCATGCTGGGGCCGCTGCTGGGGGCACTGGAGACGCTGCACCGCAGCCAGTGCTTCCACCGCGACATCGCGCCCGACAACATCTTCATCCAGCCCGACGACCTGCCGGTGCTGCTCGATTTCGGCGCGGCGCGAAAGTCCATTGCCGACCTGGTCGACGAGGTGGCGGTGATGGTGAAGTCGGGCTACTCGCCCATCGAGCAGTACGCCGACGACAACACCCTGCTGCAGGGCCCCTGGACCGACCTGTACGCGCTGGGCGCCGTGCTCTACCGTGCCGTGACCGGCCATCCGCCGCCCTCGGCCGTGGTGCGCAGCGTGCAGGACGCCTACGTGCCGCTGTCTTCGATGGGCCGCGACGACCTGAGCCCGGGCTTCTGCGCCGCCGTCGACCACACCCTGGCCGTGCACAGCAAGGACCGCACGCAGACCGTGGCCGCCTTCGCCGCGGAACTGGGGCTGGTCAAGCTGGGCGACATCTATGTGAGCGGCCTGGGCGTGCCGGCGGTGATCATTCCCACGGCGCCCGTGTCGTCGACACCTCCGCCTCCGCCGCTCGTGCCGCAGCAGTTCTCGCCGATGTCGGCGCCGGTGCCGCTGGAGCCCTTGCCGGTGGCTGCCGTCGAGGCGCCGGCCCCGGCACCGACACCGGCGCCGGCAGTGAAGAAGACCAGGACGCAGAAAGCGGCGTCGTCGCGCCGTCCGCCCTGGGTCATGGTGGGTGTGCTGGTGTTCGCACTCGTGGCCGTGGGTGGCTGGATCGGGCTGCGCCTGACCTCCGGCATGAAGCCGCAGCAAACCTCCACCGCGATGGTGCCGGTGCCGCCGCCGGCTTCGCCGATGTCGAGCAACACGTCGCCGCCCGCGGTGATGCCTCCGCCGGCCACCGATGCCGGTGCCGCATCGGGCACGCCGGCAGCAGCCACCACTCCGCCCGTCACCGATGGAGGGCCGACGACGGCCCCTGCTGCTGGTGGCGGCAGCGCCGGCACCACGGTCGCCGGTGCGCCGGCCGCAACGCCTGCCACGCCGGCCGGCGCACCGCTGACGCCGATCGAGAACGTGCCGGTCAATCCGCCGGCCACGACGCCGGCCGATACGGCGCTCGCGACCGCCGAGGCGGAAGACTGGAGCCTGGCCCAGGCCGAGAACACACGCGAAGGCTACGAGGCCTACCTGCGCCGCTACCGCCGAGGGTTGCACGCCCGCGACGCCCGCAACGCCATTGCCGAGCTGAACCGGCTGTCTCCACCCACGGTGCCGGCCGCGCCCGACGCGACCGCCGCCGCACCGGGCATGGGCCGCGTGGTGCTCAACATCCGCCCCTGGGGCCAGGTCTTCGTGGACGGCGCCGACCGCGGCGTGAGCCCGCCGCTCAAGTCGCTGCCGCTGCGTCCCGGCATCTACAACATCGAGGTGCGCAACGGCGACCTCGAGGTGTATCGGCAACGGGTGACCGTGCAGGACAGCAAGTCGGCGCCTGTGGTGAGTCACGAGTTCAAGTAGCGGGCTGCAGCTGCCTCCGGATTCTTCAGGCGCTGCCCCGCAGCGCCCGCCGGTACTGCACCGCCTCCGCCAGATGCTCCACCTGCACCGCCTGCGCCGACCCCAGGTCCGCGATCGTGCGTGCCACCTTCAGCGCGCGGTGCGTGCTGCGCGCGGACCATCCCAGCTTGGCCGCCGCGTTGAACATGAACTTGCGGGCCGCATCGTCGAGGCCGGCGTGCTGGTCGATCGCGCTGCCCTGCAGCGACTGGTTGGCGTACCCCTGGCGCTGCATCGCACGTTCGCGCGCGGCGATCACCCGGCCGCGGATGCTCTCCGTCGATTCGCCGGGGGGCGCGTCTAGCAGTTGCTGCGCCGACACCGCGGGCACCTCGATGTGCAGGTCGATGCGGTCGAGCAGCGGGCCGCTGAGCTTGCCCTGGTAGCGCGAGATCTGGTCGGGCGTGCAGCGGCAGGCTTTTGAGGAACCCAGGTAGCCGCAAGGGCAGGGGTTCATCGCGGCGATCAACTGGAATCTGGCCGGGAATTCGGCACTCCGGGCGGCGCGGGCAATGGTGATGGTGCCGGTTTCCAGCGGCTCCCGCAGCGCCTCCAGCGCCGAGCGGGCGAATTCCGGAAACTCGTCCAGGAAGAGAACGCCGTGGTGCGCGCGCGAGATCTCTCCGGGCCGGGGCGGAGAACCGCCACCTACGAGTGCCACCGCGCTGGACGTGTGATGCGGCGCAGACGTGGGCCGGAGCATCCAGCGCTCCGTCGCGAAGCGGCCGCCCAGGCTGGCCACCGCCGCGCTCTCGAGCGCCTCCTCGATGCTCATGGCCGGCAGCAGCCCCGCGAAGCGCTGCGCGAGCATCGACTTGCCCGATCCCGGCTCGCCCATCATCAGCAGGCTGTGGCCGCCGGCCGCGGCGATTTCCAGCGCGCGTTTGGCGCCCGCGTGCCCCTTGACGTCGGCCAGGTCGGCGTAGCGCGGTGCGCTGGCGCCGGGCGCCGCACGGATCCGCGCCCAGCCGTCGGGCGGCGGATCGGGCCATTGCGAGGCGGCCTCGGTGTCGACCACGAACTGCCGCACCACATCCAGCAGATGCCGTGCGCCATAGACCTCGCCGTCGGGCACCAGGGCGGCCTCGTGCGCACTGTCCAGGGGCAGCACCAGCCGCGTCGCCACGCCGCGCGTGTGCAGGGCCAGCGCCATGGCCAGGGCGCCGCGCACCGGCCTCAGCTCGCCCGAGAGCGACAGTTCGCCCGCGAACTCGTGTCCGGCCAGCCTGGCGCCGTCGATCTGCCCGCTGGCCGCGAGGATGCCCAGCGCGATGGGCAGGTCGAAGCGCCCGGAGTCCTTGGGCAGGTCCGCGGGGGCCAGGTTCACCACTATCTTCTTGTTGTTGGGGTATTCGAGCCCCGCGTTCTGGATGGCCGAGCGCACGCGTTCGCGGGCTTCCTTGACCTCGGTTTCCGCCAGGCCGACCAGCGTGAAGCTGGGCAGGCCGTTGGCCAGATGCACCTCGACCGTGACACTGGCCGCTTCCAGCCCCAGCAAGGCTCGGCCCTGCACCAAAGACAAACTCATTTCTCTCCCTGTCCCCAAGATGGTGCGTCCATCTGTGGTGTGTCCGCGGTGGTGCGAACCTGTTGAAAGCCGCAACCGCTCGAAACAAGCGTTGTAACGATTTCGCTCACAACACGACGCGGGCGAGTCGCATGGGGCACAGGTATTTGTGCAGTTTGGCACGCTCCCTGCTTTGAGCCTCTCAGGTCCAACAACACACTTGCGAGGAGTTTCCCGATGACGCACCGTACCGCCGCCAAGGCGATGATCGTTCTGGCCGCTGCATTGACCGCTTCGGGCGCAGCCCTGGCCCAGGCGACGACCGATGCCCCGGCCGCCGCGCCCGCCCCGGATTTCACGGGCAACGTCTCGCTGACCACGAACTACAAGTTCCGCGGCCAGGACCAGGACATGATCGGCAAGAACGACTACGCCAAGACCAAGGGCTTCAAGCCCGCGATCCAGGGCGGCTTCGACTACGCCTTCGGCAGCAGCGGCTTCTACGTGGGCAACTGGAACTCCAGCGTCAACTGGCAGAAGGGCAACAGCATCGAGAGCGACATCTACGGCGGCTACAAGTTCAAGGCCGGCCCGCTCGACATGGACGTGGGTGCGCTCACCTACATCTACCCGGGCAACTCGGCGGGCAACACCACCGAGCTGTACGTCGGCGCGACCTATGCCAACGAAACCTTCGGTTCGTTCACCGCCAAGTACTCGCACACCGTGTCGAAGGACTACTTCGGCTACGCCGGCAACAAGGCCGGCTCGGGCCTGAAGGGCACCAACACCGGCTACCTGAACCTGTCGTACAGCAAGGAAATCGTGCCCAAGGTCACGCTGAAGGCGGCCGTGGGCTACACCAACATGTCCAGCGACATCCGCAGCCTGGGCTACAAGAGCTACGTGGACTACAACGTGGGCGCGAGCTACGACTTCGGCAACGGCCTGTCGCTGACCGGCTCGGTGCAGGGCGCCAACAAGAAGAGCTCGTACCTCGCGGTGTCCAACCCGGGCATCGACCTCGGCTTCGGCCCCATCGGCCAGACCACCTACTCGCCGAACAAGGCGCGCTTCATCCTCACGCTGACGAAGACGCTGTAAGCAGCAGAACAACGAGATGCGGCCCAAGCTGCCGCATCGTTTCATTTCCATCCAAAGGAGAAAACTCATGAAGCTGGTCACAGCCATCATCAAACCGTTCAAGCTCGACGAGGTGCGCGAAGCACTGTCGGCCATCGGCGTGCAGGGGATCACCGTCACCGAGGTGAAGGGCTTCGGACGCCAGAAGGGCCACACCGAGCTCTACCGCGGCGCGGAGTACGTGGTCGACTTCCTGCCCAAGGTGAAGATCGAGGCGGCCGTCTCCGACGACCTCGTGGATCGCGTGATCGAAGCCGTCGAAGGCGCCGCCCGTACCGGCAAGATCGGCGACGGCAAGATTTTTGTCTACAACCTCGAGCAGGTCGTTCGCATCCGCACCGGCGAAACGGGCCGCGAAGCCCTCTGATCGAGTCCTGGCCCGAAAGAACAACGATTATGAAAAAACTGCTTGTCTCTCTTGCGCTCGGCTTGAGCGTGCTTGCCGCCGGTACTTCCGGCTTCGCACAGACCCCGGCAGCGCCTGCTGCCGAGGCACCGGCCGCAACGGCTCCCGCAGCGGCAGCGCCCGCCGCGGCGGCTCCGGCCGATGCAGCCGCGGCACCCGCCGCAGCGGCGCCCGCGGCAGCGCCCGCCGCTGCGCCGGCTCCGAAGATCGACTCCGGCGACACCGCCTGGATGCTGACTTCGACCCTCCTCGTGATCCTGATGACCATCCCCGGCCTCGCGCTGTTCTACGGCGGCCTGGGCCGTTCGAAGAACATGCTGTCGGTGCTGATGCAGGTCTTCGTGATCTTCTCGCTCATCAGCATCCTGTGGGCCGTCTACGGCTACAGCCTGGCCTTCTCGGGTGACGGCAACTTCTTCGGAGGATTCGACAAGATCTTCATGAAGGGCATCACGCAGGAAACCTTCGGTGCGCTGACCACCATTCCCGAATACGTGTTCGTCGCCTTCCAGGGCACGTTCGCGGCCATCACCGTGGCGCTGATCGTCGGCGCCTTCGCGGAGCGCGCCAAGTTCTCGGCCGTGCTGCTGTTCTCGGTGCTTTGGTTCACCTTCAGCTACGTGCCGATCGCCCACATCGTGTGGGGCGGCGGCCTGCTGGGCAAGGACGGCGCGCTGGACTTCGCCGGCGGCACCGTGGTGCACATCAACGCCGGTGTGGCCGGTCTCGTGGGTGCCTACATGGTCGGCAAGCGCGTCGGCTACGGCAAGGAAGCGTTCACGCCTCACTCGCTCACGCTCACCATGGTCGGCGCTTCGCTGCTGTGGGTCGGCTGGTTCGGCTTCAACGCCGGCTCGGCTGGTGCCGCCAACGCCCTGGCCGGCCTGGCCTTCATCAACACGGTGCTCGCCACCGCTGCCGCCGCGCTGTCGTGGATCCTGGGCGAGAGCCTGCACAAGGGCAAGGCCTCGATGCTGGGTGCAGCATCCGGTGCCGTCGCCGGCCTCGTGGCCGTCACGCCTGCCGCCGGTTTCGTCGGCCCGATGGGTTCGATCGTGCTGGGCCTGCTGGCCGGCCTGGTCTGCCTGTGGGGTGTGGGCGGCCTGAAGCGCATGCTGGGTGCGGACGACGCGTTCGACGTGTTCGGCGTGCACGGCGTGGGCGGTATCCTGGGTGCCATCCTGACCGGCGTGTTCGCGGCCAAGGGCCTCGGCGGCACCGGCGGCGCGACGCCCGACACCTTCTCGATGGGCGCGCAAGTCTGGATCCAGATCAAGAGCGTGGCGCTCACGGTCGTGTGGTCCGGCGTGGTGGCCTTCATCGCCTACAAGATCGCCGACCTGACCCTCGGCCTGCGTGTGTCGGAAGAAGAAGAGCGCGAAGGCCTCGACATTTCTTCCCACGGCGAAACCGCATATAACAGGTAAACCGAAGCCCCCTTGCAGGGGGCAGCACCTGCGGCCCGGCAGAGCCGGTTCCGCGGTGCTACTGAACTGAAGAACAAGTTTTTCAAGCGAGGTCTCCTTTGGATGTTCAGCCCGCAAGCGCTCCGGCGCCGGCGGGCTTTTTTTTGCCCGCCTGCGCAATGGGCGGGAGCACAATCGGCCCACCATGTGGACCTCCATCGAAGACAGCCTCTGCGAGCTCGGCGAATCGCCGTTCTGGCACCCTCAGGAACGATCGCTCTACTGGCTCGACATTCCCGGCCGCGCCGTGCTGCGAACGCGCGGCGACATCGGCACGCCGGGCGCCACGGTCGAGCGCTGGGCCCTGCCCACCGAGCCCGGCTGCATGGCGCCGGCGCGGCGCGGCGGCCTCGTCATTGCGCTGCGCGACGGCATCTACCGTGCGCGCGAATGGGGCGGCGAGCTGGCCGCGATGGCGCGCGTGGAGCACGACGTGCGCACCATGCGCTTCAACGACGGCAAGTGCGACGCGCTGGGCCGCTTCTGGGGCGGCTCGCTCAACGAGGCCAAGGACCGGCCCAACGCCGCGCTCTACTGCCTCGACGCGCGCAGCGACACCGGCATCTCGCCCACCATCACGCAGATGGCCAACCAGGCCACCACCGCCAACGGCCTCGCCTTCTCGCCCGACGCCCGCACCCTCTACTGGGCGGACACCGCGGCGCACGTGGTGCATGCATGGGACTGGGACGCCGAGGCCAATTCGCTCTCGCATGTGCGAGTGTTCCAGCAGTTCGGCGCCAAGCCCGAAGGCTGGACGCCCGCGTCGCCGCTGCACTACGACGGCCGCCCCGACGGCGCCACCATCGATGCGCAGGGCCACTACTGGGTGGCCATGTTCGAAGGCGCGCAGCTGCTGCGTTTTTCGCCCTCGGGCGAGCGCGTGGCCTCCGTCGCAGTACCGGTGCAGTGCCCGACCATGCCCTGCTTCGGCGGCGACGACCTGAAGACGCTGTTCGTCACCAGCGCCCGCAAGGGCCGCCCGGCCGACGAGATCGCGCAGCGCCCGGCCTCGGGCATGGTGATCGCGATGCGGGTCGACACGCCGGGACTGCCGGTGAGCTTCTTCGAAGACTGAAGGCCGAAGAGGGTTCTCAGGCGCGCATGGCTCTGCAGCACATTCCGCCGATCCAGTGCCTGCTGACCTTCGAGGCGGTGGCGCGGCTGCGGCATGCGGGCCGCGCGGCCGACGAGCTGTGCGTCACGCCCAGCGCGGTGAGCCACCGCATCCGCCAGCTCGAGGCGCACGTGGGCTTCAAGCTGTTCGGGCGCAGCGACTTCAGCCTCACGGCCGACGGCGCGGCCTATCTTGCGAACGTGCGCACCGGGCTTGCCGCACTGCAGGCCACGCCGTTGGGCGGCGGCGCGGCTCAGCGCGCGACGCGCCTTCGCATCGCCGTCACGCCGACCTTCAGCCGGCAGTTCCTCATGCCCCGGCTCGAGCTGTTCCGCAACATCTATCCCGACATCGAACTGGTGCTGCAGGTGTCCATTCCGCTGCTCGACGTGACGGCCGAGCAGGCCGACCTGGAGGTGCGCTACGGCCCCGGCGGGTACGCCGACTGCGAGCATCGCCTCGTGCTCGAGGAGCAGGTGGTGCCCGCCTGCAGCCCGAGCTACCTCAACGAGTTCGGGCCGTTCCACGGCTTTCGCAGCGCGGCCGAGATCGCAAGCGCGCGGCTGATCCGCAGCCCGCTCGAGCCCTGGGGCACCTGGTTCGCGAGCTGCGGGCTCGACCAGCCCGAGCCCCACGTCGGCTCGCAGTTCAACGACCTGGGGCTGGTGTACGACGCCGCTGCCAGCGGCTTCGGCGTGGCGCTGGTGCGCCAGAAGATGGGCGCGGCGTGGTTCGAGTCGGGGCGGCTGGTGGCGTTGTCCGACCAGGCGGTGGCGTCGCCGCACCGGCACTACATCTGCTGGCAGCCGGGCACGCTGGAACGCTGGGAGTGCGCGGCCTTCGCCGACTGGCTCGAACAGAGCCTGCGCTGACGCCACCGGCAAAGTTCTCTCAAGCACCCGGCAAAAATCCATCAACCCGGGGCTGCCGGAATGTCCGTAGAGTGCGGTACACCCGAGACATCCGCGAACAGAAGAAAAGAGGCCCGCCGATGAACGCGCCGCTCACCCCCACGCAACACGATTCGCTACAGAAAACGGAGCGCCAGTCCCAGGTGGTCCGCGCGCTGCAGGCGCACCTGCCCGCCCACGCGCTGATCTGGCACGACGAAGACACCACGCCCTACGAGTGCGACGGCCTCACCGCCTACCGCGCCCGTCCGCTGGTGGTGGCCCTGCCCGAGACCGAGGCGCAGGTGGCCGCCGTGCTCAAGACCTGCCACCAGCTCGGCGTGCCCGTGGTGGCGCGCGGCGCGGGCACCGGGCTCTCGGGCGGCGCCATGCCGCACACCATGGGCGTGACGATGTCGCTCGCCAAGTTCAACCGCGTCCTGAAGATCGACCCGGTGAGCCGCACGGCGGTGGTGCAGTGCGGCGTGCGCAACCTGGCCATCAGCGAGGCTGCGGCGCCCTTCAACCTCTATTACGCGCCCGATCCGTCCAGCCAGATCGCCTGCACCATCGGCGGCAACGTGGCCGAGAACTCGGGCGGCGTGCACTGCCTCAAGTACGGCCTGACCCTGCACAACGTGCTGCGCGTGCGCGGCTTCACGGCCGAGGGCGAGCCTATCGAGTTCGGCGGGGAGGCGCTCGACGCACCGGGGCTCGACCTGCTCGCGCTGGTCATCGGCAGCGAGGGCATGCTGGCCGTGACCACCGAGGTCACCGTCAAGCTGGTGCCCAAGCCGCAGCTCGCGCGCTGCATCATGGCCAGCTTCGACGACGTGCGAAAGGCCGGCGACGCGGTGGCCGCGGTGATCGCGGCGGGCATCATCCCGGCGGGGCTGGAAATGATGGACAAGCCCATGACCGCCGCGGTCGAAGACTTCGTGCGCGCGGGCTACGACCTCGACGCCGCCGCCATCCTGCTGTGCGAATCGGACGGCACGCCCGAGGAGGTGGAAGAAGAAATCGGCCGCATGACCGCCGTGCTGCGCGGCTGCGGCGCCACCGCCATCGCCTGCAGCAACAGCGAGGAAGAGCGCATGAAGTTCTGGAGCGGGCGCAAGAACGCGTTTCCCGCCTCGGGCCGCATCAGCCCGGACTACATGTGCCTCGACTCGACGATTCCGCGCAAGCGGCTCGCCGACATCCTTCTGGCCATCCAGGAGATGGAGAAAAAATACAACCTCCGTTGCTGCAACGTGTTCCACGCGGGCGATGGCAACCTGCACCCGCTGGTGCTGTTCGACGCCAACGACCCCGACGAGCTGCACCGCTGCGAGCTCTTCGGCGCGGACATCCTGGAGACCAGCGTAGCCATGGGCGGCACGGTGTCGGGCGAGCATGGCGTGGGCGTGGAGAAGCTCAACAGCATGTGCGTACAGTTCACTGCGGCGGAGAACGAGCAGATGTTCGGGGTGAAGCGCGCGTTCGATCCCGAAGGGATGCTGAACCCCGGCAAGGTGATCCCCACGCTGCAGCGCTGTGCCGAGTACGGCAAGCAGGTGGTGCGAGGGGGGAAGTTGTCGCATCCGGATCTGCCGAGGTTCTGATGAGGGGTTGTCTTGTTTTTTCTTGTCGGGCTCGTTCGGGGCGCGCTCACGCCGACGGGGTACCTTGCTCCGCGAATGTCCCCCGGCCTGCGGCCTCCTCCTTTATTTCGCTGCGCAAGGTACCCCGCCAGCGTGATCATTCAGAGCACGCGTTGATCGAAAGGCACAACGGCAGCGCTCGTTGTGCACAGGGCGCCGGGTGCTCCCCGCAGCGAAATAAAGGAGGAGCCGAAGGCGGGGGACATTCGCGGAGGGGAGTACCCGGTGGCCTGTGCACTCGCCCGAAACAACAACATCAAAGACAACAAGCCCGATGAGCATCGACACAGCACTTCACCAACTAGTAGAGCGCATCCGTGCCGCCGCGACACAAGCCACGCCCCTGTCCATTCGCGGCGGCGGCACGAAGGACTTCTACGGCGAAGCACCGCAAGGCGAGGTGCTCGACACGCGCTCGCTCACCGGCATCACCAGCTACGAACCGAGCGAACTGGTCGTCACCGTGCGGGCCGGAACGCCGCTTGCCGAACTCGAAGCGGCACTCGCCGAAAAAGGCCAGTGCCTGCCTTTCGAACCGCCTCGCTTCGGCAACGACGGAACCGTCGGCGGCATGGTCGCGGCGGGGCTCAGCGGGCCTGCGCGAGCCAGCGTCGGGGCAGTGCGCGACTACGTACTCGGCGCCACGCTCGTCAACGGACGCGGCGAGGTGCTGAGCTTCGGCGGGCAGGTGATGAAGAACGTCGCGGGCTATGACGTGTCGCGCGTGCTCGCGGGCTCGCTCGGCACGCTGGGCGTGATCGCGGAGGTGAGCCTCAAGGTGCTGCCGGTTCCGCCGGCCGAAGCCACGCTCGAATTCGCCTGCGGCCAGGCCGATGCGCTGCGGCTGCTCAACGAATGGGGCGGCCGGCCGCTGCCGCTGAATGCGAGCTGCTGGTTCGAATACGCCGGCGCGGGCGCGCTGTACCTGCGGCTGCGCGGCGCCGTCGCCGCCGTGGAGGCCGCATGCGCGCATCTGGGCGGCGAGCGCAAGGACGACCTGCGCGCGGCCGCCGACTGGCAGTCGCTGCGCGACCAGCAGCTGCCGTGGTTCTCCGCCGACGAAGGCGGCGATGCGCTATGGCGCCTCAGCGTGCCGCAGACCGCGCCCGTGCTGGCGCTCGACGGCGCCGCCGCGCCGCTCATCGAATGGCACGGCGGCCAGCGCTGGTACAAGGCGCCGCCCGGGCAGGCCGCGCGCATCCGCGAGATCGCACGCGCGGCGGGCGGCCATGCCACGCTGTTTCGCCTGCCCGCCGCTGCCGCGCAAAGCCACGAGCCGCGTTTCGACAGCATGAGCGCGCCCATCGAACGCATCCAGCGCGCGCTGATGCGCGAGTTCGATCCGCACGGCCTCTTTCATCGCGGCCGCCTGCTCGCGTCCTCCTGAGCACGACAAGAACAACCATGCAAACCGAACTCGCCCCCGAATTCCGCGGCACCGACGAGGGCCGCGAGGCCGAAGCCAAGCTGCGCAAATGCGTGCACTGCGGCTTCTGCACCGCCACCTGCCCGACCTACCAGCTGCTCGGCGACGAGCTCGACGGACCGCGCGGGCGCATCTACCTCATCAAGCAGGTGCTCGAAGGCAAGGCGCCGACGCGCAGCACGCAGCTGCACCTCGACCGCTGCCTCACCTGCCGCAATTGCGAGAGCACTTGCCCGAGCGGCGTGCAGTACGGCCACCTCGTCGACATCGGCCGCAGGATCGTCGACGAGAAAGTGCCGCGCCCCGCGGCCGAATCTGCGAAGCGCTGGCTGTTGAAGGAAGGCCTGCCGTCGCCGCTCTTCGGCCCCGCGATGAAGCTCGGCCAGGCTGTGCGCGGCCTGCTGCCCGAGGCCCTGAAGGCCAAGGTGCCCGCGAAGCAGGAAGCCGGTGCCTGGCCCACCGCCACGCATGCGCGCAAGGTGCTCATGCTCGCGGGCTGCGTGCAGCCGTCGATGATGCCGAACATCAACAGCGCCACCGCGCGCGTGCTCGACGCGGCCGGCATCCAGGCGCTGATTGCGCCCGAAGCCGGCTGCTGCGGCGCGGTGAAGTTCCACCTGAACGACCAGGACGGCGGCAAGGCGCAGATGCGCGCCAACATCGACGCCTGGTGGCCCTTCGTGGAGCGCAACGAGGTCGAGGCCATCGTCATGAACGCATCGGGCTGCGGCGTCACCGTGCGCGAGTACGGCCACATCCTCCAGCACGACACGGCCTACGCGCTGAAGGCCGCGCGCATCAGCGAACTCACGCGCGACCTGAGCGAGCTGCTGCCCGACCTCGTGCCCTTGCTAAAGGCCCGCGTGAAGGCGCCTGCGGGCGTGGTGGCCTATCACCCGCCCTGCACGCTGCAGCACGGCCAGAAGCTGCGCGGCGGCGTCGAGACGCAGCTGCGCGCGCTGGGCTTCGACATGCGCGTGGCCATGAACGAATCGCACCTGTGCTGCGGCTCGGCCGGCACTTACTCGGTGCTGCAGCCCGAGCTGGCCTACCCGCTGCGCGACCGCAAGCTCGGGCACCTGAAGCAGCTGCAGCCGAGCGTCATCGCCTCGGCCAACATCGGCTGCATCACGCACCTGCAAAGCGGCAGCGGCGACACGCCGGTGCGGCACTGGATCGAGCTGCTGGACGCCGCGCTGGACGCGGCCTGATCGCACAGCAGGGGAGGGCGCGGTCCGACTCGCGCGAAGGCGCGTGGCGGCGCATCATGGCGGCACCGATTTCGCAAGGAGCCAGTGCCATGTCCCATGTTTCCGCCCCCCTCGTTTCTTCTTCCAGGCTGCTGCGGCGCGCGCTGCTCGCGGGCATCTGCGTAGCCGGCGCCGTGGCGGCGCAGGCACAGGGCGCCATGCCGGCGTGGCAGGGCGCCGGCTCGGCACGCTATGTGTGCGGCGGTATCGGCTCGGACGAATCGCAGGCGATGCGCGCCGCCATGAAGGAACATCCGCTGGCGCTGCTGTTCGCACGTGCCGACGGCGCCTACCTGGCGAATGTGGACGTCACGATCAAGGGCGGCGACGCCAGCAACGCCGCGGCGCTGGCGTTCCGCGCCAACGGCCCGGTCTGCCTGGTCGACGTGCCCGCCGGGCGCTATGTCATCGATGCATCCACGGCCGGTGGCGCCGCGAAGTCCCAGACGGTGACGGTGGGGAGCGGCGGCTCCAAGACCGCCGATTTCCGCTTCTGACGGATTGCGGCCGGGTCAGCCCGCCGCCGCCAATGCCGCTTCCACGTCGCGCGTGAGCGAAGCCGGCGTGTCGAGCGGCGCATAGCGCTTGAGCACGGTGCCGTCGCGCCCGACCAGGAACTTCGTGAAGTTCCACTTGATGGCCGTGCTGCCCAGCAGGCCCGGCTTTTCCTTGGTGAGCCACTGGTACAGCGGCGCGGCATTGCTGCCGTTGACGTCGATTTTCTCCATCATCGGAAAGCTCACGCCGTAGTTCCTGGTGCAGAAGGCGCCGATTTCCTCGTTGGTGCCCGGGTCCTGCGAGCCGAACTGGTTCGACGGGAAGCCCAGCACCGTGAGCCCCTGGTCCGCGTATTTTTCGTGCAGCGCCTCGAGGCCGGCGAACTGCGGCGTGAAGCCGCATTTGCTGGCCGTGTTCACGATCAGCAGCACCTTGCCCTTGAAGGCGGAGAGCTTCACCGGCTTGCCGTCGATCTGGTTGGCCTCGAAGTCGTAGATGCTGGTCATGCGGGTTTTTCCTCAGGTGGGAGCGGGAGCGCGATCATCGCGCGGCACGGGCGTTCGCGCAAACGCCGACCAGAGGGCGCCCAGCACGATCAGCGCGCCGCCCATCAGGATGCGCGAGTCCAGCGTGGCCGCGCCCAGCGCCACCGACGACACGCTCGCGAACAGCACTTCCGACAGCATGATCACCGAGGTGGCGCTGGCCGCCAGCCGCGACGCGCCGTATTGCAGGCACACGTTGGCGACGATGAAGCCCGTGCCCAGCAGCGCGGCCCAGCCGAGCCAGCCGGGCGACGCCAGCATCGGCGAATCGATGGCGCCGAAGGCCGTGCCCGCCAGTGCCGCCACGCCCGCCACTGCGGAGCAGCCGCAGAACATGGCGAGCGCGCGCGATTCGCCCGGCGCCGCGCGCAGGCGGCGCAGCACGATGTTGGTCACCGCGAAGCTGAAGCCGGCGCCCACGCCCAGCCAGTCGGGCAGGCTCGACGGCACCGGCCAGTCGGTGCCCGGCGCCTTCAGCACCACCACCACGCCGGTGAGCGCCAGCGCCACCCGCGCCAGCGCGCCGCCGGTGGGCCGCTCGCCCAGCAGCAGCCAGCCCAGCAGCACGCTCCACAGCGGCATCAGGTAGAACAGCAGCACCACGCGTACCACGTCGCCCTGCGTCACCGCCCAGTTGAAGCCCACGTTGGTGAGCCCGGCCGCCAGCCCCAGCAGCACCAGCCCCGGAAAAGCCGCGAAGCCCCGCCAGGCGTGGCGCCGCACGAGGCCCATCACGACCGCGATGGCCAGGTAGATCAGGCAGGTGGTCCACAGCGGATGCAGCCCATGGCCGGCCATCTGGCGGAACGGAAACCAGGCAACGCCCCAGACGAAGGCATTGAACATCAGTGCGAGGGCGGGCATGACGGCGCGTATTTCTCAGGAACACCGCGGAACCGGCTTTGCCGGGCCGCCGGTGTTGCCCCGGGCGAGGGGGTAGGCGAAGCGACACGAAGTGCGCGCAGCCTGGGGGAGTTCAATGATGCTTGTCGCTGCGGGCGATGGCCAGCAGGTGCTCGACTTCTTCCGGGTACTTCTTCAGGTTGTTCTCGTGCCAGCGCTTGATGATCCACATGCAGCCGGCCACCACGAGGCCGAATGCGCTGATCGCGCCGTAGGCCGACAGGCCCAGGCCGGTGCACACGCTGTAGAAGGCGCCCAGCAGCAGGATGCAGGCCTGCTCGTTGAAGTTCTGCACCGCGATGGAGCGGCCGGCGCCCATCAGGTTGTGGCCGCGGTGCTGCAGCAGCGCGTTCATCGGCACCACCAGGAAGCCGCCGAGGCCGCCCAGCATGATGAGGAACGGCACCGCCAGCCAGACGTTGCCGATGAAGTTCATCGCGATCACCATCAGCCCCATCGCGATGCCCATGGGGATCACGCGGGTGGCCATGTCCAGCCGCATGCGCATCGACGCCACGATGGCGCCCACGGCGGTGCCGATGGTCACCACGCCGGTCAGCGCCGAGGCCTGGGTGGTGTTGTAGTCCAGCGCCAGCGCGGCCCACGCCAGCACGATGTACTTGAGGTTGCCGCCCGCGCCCCAGAAGAGCGTGGTGGTGGCCAGCGAGATCTGGCCGAGGCGGTCGCGCCAGAGGCGGGCGTTGCAGTGCCAGAAGTCGGGCAGCAGCGCGGCGATGTTGCGCGCCAGGCCGTGCTCGGGGTTCGAGCGCAGCGGGCGCATCTCGACACCGGTGTGCGGAATGCGCGTGTTGAACCACGCGGCCAGCGCGTAGACGAAGATCAGCACCGTGATCGCCGCCTCGGCCGGCGAGTTGATGCCGGTGTCGATGAACGGGAAGTCGAAGGCCAGCAGCTTGCTGGAAACCGCATGGCCCACCAGCGCGCCGCCGAGCACGATGCCCAGCAGGATCGAGGCGATGGTCAGGCCCTCGATCCAGCCGTTGGCCTTGACCAGCTGGGAGGCCGGCAGCAGCTCGGTCAGGATGCCGTACTTGGCCGGCGAATACGCCGCCGCGCCCAGCCCGACGATGGAGTAGGACAGCAGCGGGTGCGAGCCGAACAGCATCATCAGGCAGCCGAGCACCTTGATCGCATTGCTGATGAACATGACCTTGCCCTTGGGCAAGGCGTCGGCGAAGGCGCCCACCAGCGGGGCGAGCACCACGTAGAAGACCGCGAAGATCGGTACCAGTGCGGCCCGCTGCCATTCGGGTGCGCCCGAAGTCCGCATCAGGTCGACCGCAACAACGAAGAGCGCTTGGTCGGCCAGCGACGAAAAGAACTGGGCCGACATGATCGTGTAGAAACCGCGCTTCATCGATGGGCTGGCTGGCCAGAGGGTCTGCTGGCGGTAGTGAAAAAGTGTCGCGTCCGAGGCGAATGGGCGGTTATAGCACGGGGGTGCGGCGCGCAATTGCGCATCCCCACGGTGTTCGACCCCATTCCCGAAGGTGCTAAAACGTGGTCTGCATTTTCTCCGACTTGCCAGAGCCCCCATGCCGCGCCCCATTCTCGCCACCGTCCACACCGACGCGCTGCGTCACAACCTCGAGCGCGCACGCCGCTCGGCCCTCGAAGCCCGGGTATGGGCCGTCGTCAAGGCCAATGCCTATGGCCATGGCATAGAGCGGGTCTATGAAGGGCTGCGCGGGGCCGACGGCTTCGCGATGCTCGACCTGGCCGAGGCCGAACGCGTGCGCGCGCTCGGCTGGCGCGGCCCGGTGCTGCTGCTCGAAGGCGTGTTCGACGCGCGCGACCTGGAGCTGTGCTCGCGCCTGGACCTGTGGCACGCGGTGCACTGCGACGAGCAGATCGACATGCTCGCCGCCCACAAGACCCTGAAGCCGCAGCGCGTGTTCCTGAAGATGAATTCGGGCATGAACCGCCTGGGCTTCACGCCCGAGCGCTTCGGCTCCGCCTGGACCCGCCTCAATGCGCTGACCCAGGTCGACGAGATTTCGCTCATGACGCACTTCAGCGACGCCGACGGCCCGCGCGGCATCGCCCACCAGCTCGAGGTGTTCGAGCATTTCACGCGCGACCTGCCGGGCGAGCGCTCCATTGCCAACAGCGCGGCCACGCTGCGCCACGCCAGGCTGACGCGCGGCGACTGGGTGCGCCCCGGCATCGTGCTGTACGGCAGCGCCCCCGACTACCCGGAACACGACGCCGCGCACTGGCAGCTGCAGCCAACCATGACGCTGTCGACCCAGCTCATCGGGGTGCAGACGCTGAAGGCCGGCGACACCATCGGCTACGGCTCCAGCTTCACCGCCGAGGGGCCGCTCACCATCGGCGTCGCGGCGGTCGGCTATGCCGACGGCTATCCGCGCCACTGCACCACCGGCACGCCAGTGCTGGTGAACGGCGTGCGCACCCGCATGGTCGGGCGCGTGAGCATGGACATGATCACCGTCGACCTCACGCCGGTGCCCGACGCCAGGTTCGGCAGCGAGGTCACGCTGTGGGGCAACTCGGCGAAGACCGGCGCGGTGCTGCCCATCGACGAAGTCGCGCGGGCCGCCGGCACCGTCGGCTACGAGCTCATGTGCGCCGTGGCCCAGCGCGTGCCCTTCGCCGCCGCCACCCAAGGCGAATGAAGGTTCTTTCCAACTGGCGCTCCGTGCGCCTTTGGGAAACGCAGGTCGAACGCGACCTGCACCGCAACTACAGCCTGCGCACGCACGGCATCCTGATCGGCAGCTTCACGCTGCTGCTCATGTGGTGCGTGTCGGCGCTGCAGATGCACCTGCTGCACGTCGATTCGCTGGCGGTGCGCTACTTCCTCACGCTGGGCATCGGATACCTCGGCTACCTGCTGGTGCTGCGCTGGTGGGCCAAGCGGCTGGTCGAGGGGCGGACGCTGGATGTCGACCTCGATGCGCCCGACGTCGAGTTCGGCGGCGGACGCGGCGGTGGCAGCGGCAGCGGTTCGCACGGCCACGTGAACCTGGGGGACGAAGGAGGAGGTGGTGGTGGTGGCGGGGACGGCGGCCTTTCCGACATGGCCGGCGGCGCGCTCGAAGTCGCTGGCAGTGCCGACGAGGGCGCGATCATCGTCGTGCCGATCGTCGCGGTCTTCCTGATCTGCGTGGCCGTGGTGCTCGGCGCGGGGTCGCTGGTGCTGCTGTACTTCAGCTGGGACGCGCTGCTGGCGGTGGCGATCGAGATCGCGTTCTCCTACGTGTCGGCGCGCGCCGCGGTGCGCGTGGCGCGCGAAGGCTGGCTCATGGCCGCCGTGCGGCTGACGTGGAAGCCGCTGCTGGGCGCGGTGATCTGCGCGGTCGCGCTCGGTGCGCTGCTCGACCGCTTCATGCCGCAGGTCAACTCGCTGCCCGAGGCCGTTCGCGTCCTGACGAAGACGCACTGAGCGCGCCCAGCAGGTGCTCGATCAGCACCCGGCACTTGGGCGCCATGAAGCGGTCGGGCGGGTGCAGGATGTAGGCGTGCCCGCGATAGTTGCCCTGGAACTCCCAATCGGCCAGCACCCGCACCACGCGGCCGTCGTCCAGTGCCGGCCGGGCGATGAACGCCGGCAGGCAGGCCACGCCCAGGCCCGCGAGCGCGCCGTCGAGCCGCACCTCGCTGTGGTTCGACACATAGCGCCCGCGCACCACCACCTCGGCCTCTTCGTCGCCCTGCCTGAAGCGCCAGTGGTTGTCGCGCTCGTGCTCGCCCAGCGACAGGCAGCTGTGCGCCGGCAGATCGAGCGGGTGCGCGATGGCGCCATGCCGCGCCAGATAGGCCGGCGCCGCGCACAGGATGTGCTCGACCGCCATCAGCCGGCGTGCCACCAGCCCTTCGGGCGGCTCGGTGGTCAGCCGCACCACCAGGTCCACGCCCTCGCGGATCGGATCGACGTCGCGGTCGGCCACCACGAGCTGCACGTCGACCTCGGGGTAGCGCCCGAGAAAGTCGAGGATGTGCGGATGCAGCACGCGCCGCGCGAAGGCCTTCGGCGCGCTGATGCGCACCAGCCCGGCCGGCGTCTTCGAAAAGCGCTGCGCGATGTCCATCGTGCCCTGCGCCGCCAGCACCAGTTCTCGGCAGCGCGCGAAGGCCTCGGCGCCAGGCTCGGTCAGCCTCAGCTGGCGCGTGGTGCGCTGCAGCAGCTGCACGCCGATCTCCTTTTCGAGCCGCTTCACCTGCCGGCTCGCGGCCGACGGCGTCATGCCCAGCAGATCGGCTGCCGCGGAGAAGCTGCCCAGCTCGGCGACCCGCAGGAAGGTCACCATCTCCGGCAGCACTTTGAGAAATGAATTCGTTCCCACGACGCAATAGTCCTGTTCCGGCCGATGGCTGTGCGGCCCGGTTGATGCCCGGAACAATTCCCCCTGGGTTGTTCATCGATGGCGGGCCGACAGTATGGATTCAAAGACGCGGGCGGGCTTCGGAGCGGGCATCGGCTCGGCCGAGATCATGCTGCTGCTCGTGGCGGCCGTTTGGGGCGGCAGCTACGCGGTGGCCAAGCAGGCGACGCAGCAGTTGCCGGTGCTGGAGTTCATCGCGCTGCGCTTCGGGCTGACCTTCGTGGTGCTGCTGCCGGCGCTCGGGCCGCTGTTCGGGGCGCAATGGCGCCAGGGCCTGGCGGTGGGCGGGCTGCTCGGCACCAACCTGCTGGCGATCTTCGTGTGCGAGACCTTCGGCGTGTCGCTGACCAGCGCGAGCAACGCGGCCTTCCTCGTCAGCCTGTGCGTGGCGATCACGCCCTTCGTCGAATGGTGGCTGCTGGGCCGGCGGCCGGCGCGGCGCGTGTTCTGGGCGGCGGGCCTGTCGGCGCTCGGCGCGGCGATGCTGTCGGCTACTTCGCCCGCCGACCTGTCGCTTGGCTGGGGCGACGGGCTCATGGTGGCCGCGGCCTTCCTGCGCGCGGTGATGGTGTGCCTGACGCGCCGGCTGGCCGGCCGCCACGCGCTGCCGGCGCTGACGCTCACGGCGGTGCAGGCCGGCGTGATGGCGCTCGGCGCGGCGGCGATCGCGCTGGTCGCCTCGCCGGCCAACGGCGCGTGGCACATGCCGCCGGCCACCGCGTCTTTCTGGTGGGGCATGGCGTATCTGGTGCTGCTGTGCACCGTGTTCGCATTCTTCGCGCAGAACCATGCGGCCTCGCGCTCCAGCCCGAGCCGGGTGTCGCTGCTGATGGGCAGCGAGCCGGTGTTCGGTGCGCTGATCGCGGTGCACGGGTTCGGCGAGCGCATCGGGCCATGGGGATGGGCCGGGGGCTTGCTGATCGTGGCGGCGGCATGGTGGGTGACGCTGCCCCAACCCGATCGCCGTTGATTCAGGCCACTTCTCTTCTCGGCCGCCAGGCGATGACGCCCTCCGTGCGCGCCCGTACTTCCGGCGTGGCGAGGCAGCTGGCAACGGCTTCGTAGCCGGCGGCGCCAGGGTACGGCGCGACGAGCGACGGCGGGCTGTGGTTGGCGGGGCAGAGGATGATCGATTCGTCGTCGCCCACCGCGGCCAGGTCGAGGATCACGCAGGAGCGCGTGAGCATGAAGAGCGGCCTGCCGCCTGGGCCGCGCCGGCGCAGGTGCGCGATGAGCGCCTGCTGGGTCGCAGGGTCCAGCCCCTGTTCCACCAGGTCGACCACCAGCGCCGAGGGTCCTTCTGCCGCCAGCCCGGCCAGCAGGGCGGCCAGCGCGTCGGAGGCTGTGGCGCCGTCCTCCACCAGCCACGCCAGTGCTTCGGCGACTGCCGGTGCAGGCGTTGCGCCGGGGCTCGCCGTCCGGTCCAGCCCGAGGAACGTGGCGCCCGGAATGGTCTCGGCCAGACGCATCGCCAGCCGTGTCTTGCCGCTGCCCAACGGGCCGACGATGTAGTTCAGCGGCCGTATGCCGCGCAGCTCGAAGCGCTCCCCGCCCCAGGGCCACGGCAGGTCGAAGGCGATGCAAAGCCCCTCGGCCGGCTTCAG
Source organism: Variovorax sp. MPBD4-3 (assembly GCF_058809745.1). NCBI lineage: Bacteria > Pseudomonadati > Pseudomonadota > Betaproteobacteria > Burkholderiales > Comamonadaceae > Variovorax > Variovorax sp. MPBD4-3. The sequence continues at coordinate 35,450 of NZ_JBXASW010000029.1, read as the reverse complement.
CAGGCGTGCCAGCTCGCCGGCTGCCGGCGCCTGCCCGCGCGCGAGGCCGGCACGCAGGCCGCGCACTTTCTCCATGGTGTCGCCGAGCTGGCGAACGCGCCCCTCGAGCATCGCTTGGTGCGCCGCCAGCGCCGGCTCCAGTCCCGCGGCGTCGCCTTGCAGCACGCGCGCCACCTGCGCGAGGCTCAGGCCGAGCTTGCGCAGCGCGGCGATCTCCGCGCCCCGGGCCATTTCGCCGGGTCCGTAGGAGCGCCAGCCGGCCTCGGTGCGGGCCGGCGTCAACAGCCCGCGCTGCTCGTACAGGCGCAGCGCCTTGGCGGAAACACCGAGCCGCCGGGCGGCCTCGGCAGGGTTCAGGAATCGGGCGGCTGGAGAATTCACGAGATCACCTCTTGGCTTGGAACGGACAGCGCCTTTATCGAGGCGGCCGCAGGGGCCGGGTCAAGCGATCTTGCGACGGGGGCCCGGATCGGCTCAGTACAGGCCGAGCTGCCGCGTCCTCAGGCGCGCCAGCCCCAGCAGCGCGTCGGTGAACGGCGTCGCCACGCCGGTCAGTTCACCCAGCTCGCGAACCACGGTCACCAGCGCGTCCAGTTCCACCGAGCGGCCGGCTTCCACGTCCTGCAGCATCGACGTCTTGAACGCGCCGAGCTTCATGGTGACGGCGTGCCGGTCTTCCGGGCTCTGCGTGATCTCGATGCCGATGCGGCGGCCGATTTCCTTGGCCTCCAGCATCACCGCCGAAATGAAGCCGCGCACGTAGTCGTCGCCCATGATGAGGTCGGTGGTGCAGCCCGTCAGCGCGCTGATCGGGTTCACCGTCATGTTGCCCCACAGCTTGAACCACACGTCCTTCTGGATCTGCGGCGACAGCGTGGTGTCGATGCCCGCGGCGTTGAGCAGCTCCACCAGCTTCCGCACGCGCGGCGTGGCCTCGCCCGAAGGCTCGCCCACGATCAGCCCGTTGCCGAAGTGATGCCGCACCACGCCCGGCCCGTCGAGCGAGCAGCTCGCGTGCACCACGCAGCCGATCACGTTGCGCGACGGAATGGCCTTGGCGATGGCGCCCTCGGGGTCGACCGCCGCGAGCCGGTGGCCGGTGATTTCGCCGCCGAAGCCGCCTTCCAGGAACCACCACGGCACGCCGTTCATCGCCACCAGCACGATGGTGTCGGCGCCGATCAGCGGCCCGATGCGCTCGGCCACGCCGGCCAGCGCGGGCGCCTTCACGGCGATGACCACCAGGTCCTGCACGCCGAGCTCGGCCGGATCTGCCACCGCGTTGACGGGCACGCGCGTGCGCACCTCTCCACCCGTGCTGCCGCGCATCAGCGACAGGCCGTCGCGCCGCAGCGCCTCGAGCGTCGCGCCGCGCGCCACCACGTTCAGCCGCTGGCCGGCCTGCGCCAGGCCGGCGCCGATCCATCCGCCGATGGCACCGGCGCCGTAGATGCAAATCTTCATGGGAAAGCTCGCCTCAGTTCAGTTGCGGTACGAAGGGTCGATGCGGTCCACCTGGCGCACGAGCGCATTGAACACATCCTGCCCGGCACCGTGCTCCGGGCTGAACTGCAGCGCGTCGCGCGTGCAGCGCTGCGCGATCTCCTCGCTCACCGGAATGGCCGCGCCCATCGAGAAGGTGGCCATCTGGATCTCGCAGGCGCGCTGCAGCGTCCACAAAATCGCGAAGGTTTGCGGCAGCGTCTGCCCCCAGGCCAGCAGGCCGTGGTTGCGCAGGATCACCGCGTTGCGGTCGCCGATGCTCCTGAGCAGGCGCGGGCCTTCGTCGGCATGGATGGTGATGCCCTCGAAGTCGTGGTACGCCACCATGCCGTGCAGCTGGGCGGTATAGAAATTGGTCTGCTGCAGCCCGCCCTGCAGGCAGGCCACGGCCACGCCGGCGGTGGTGTGCGTGTGCATCACGCAGTGCGCGCCGGGCAGGCCGTCGTGAATGGCCGCGTGCACCGTGAAGCCGGCCGGGTTCACCGGGTAAGACGAACCGTCGAGCACCCTACCCCGCAGGTCGATCTTCACCAGGTTGCTGGCCGTGACCTCGCTGTAGTGCAGGCCGAAGGGGTTGATGAGGAACTGCTTCTCGCCGCCCGTCACGCTGTCGGGCAGCCGCACCGTGATGTGGTTGTAGATCATCTCGACCCAGCCCAGCATCGCGAACACGCGGTAGCAGGCCGCGAGCTCCTCGCGCGCGGCGCGCTCGTCGGGGTGGATCGAGGGATGGACCAGCGCCGAGGCGGCCGGGGTGGCGAGAGTGTTCATGGCAGTTCCTTTTAAATGGCTTGCTCGTTGTGCTTTCCGAGGCTTTCGCGGGGAACACCGCGGAACCGGCTTTGCCGGGCCGCTGGTGTTGCCCCTTGAGGGGGATTCGGCTACACGAAGTGAGCAAGAAACGGGGTGGTCCTATCCCTCCGCTGTAAAGCCGACGTCCTTCACGATCGGGCCCCACTTGGCGGTGTCCTTCTTCAACAGTTCCGTCAGCTCGGCGGGCGTGGAAGACATCGCTTCCAGGCCGAAGGTGCCGAGGCCGTCGATCACGTCCTTCTGCGCGAGCGCGTTCTTCATCGCCGTGTTCAGCTTCGCCACCAGCTCGGGCGAGGCCTTGGCCGGCAGGAAGAAGGCGAACCACTCGCTGTGCGCCATGTCCTTCAGGCCCTGTTCGCCGAAGGTGGGCACGTCGGGCACGAAGCGGCTGCGCTTGGCGCCCGATACGCCCAGGATGCGCACCTTGCCGGTGGGCAGGTGCTGCGTGATGTCGCCGATGGGGCCCGACACCGCGGAGATGTTGCTGCCCAGCAGGTCGAGCATGGCCGGCTGCGTGCCGCGGTAGGCCGCATGCTTGAGCTCGACGCCGCCCTTCTTGCCCAGCAGCGCGCCGATGAAGTGCGGCGTGGAGCCGGATGCCGGCGAGCCGTAGTTGGCGCCGGCCGGGTTGGCCTTGGCCCAGGCCAGGAACTCCGGCACGGTCTTCACGCTGGCCGGCACGGCCGGGCCCACGGCAAAGCCGAAGTCGAACACGCAGGCCAGGCTCACCGGCGTGATGTCAGTCACCGGGTCGTACGGCAGCTTCTTGTAGATGTGCGGGTAGATCGTGAGGATCGAGGTCGGCGTCTGCAGGATGGTGCTGCCGTCGGCCGGGCGGCCCTTCACGTAGCCCACCGCGATCTGGCCGCCCGCGCCGGTGCGGTTCTCGACCACGGCGGTCTTCGCGTACTCGGGGCTGAGCTTGGTCGCCAGGCGACGGCAGGTGGTGTCCGACGTGCCGCCGGCCGCGAAGCCGGTGACGATGGTCGCGGTCTCTATGTGTGTCGTCGCCTGCGCGAAGACGTTCTGGCCAAGGCTGGCCATCAGCGCGGATGCACTGGAGGTCTGCAGGATCTGGCGGCGCGTGAAGCTCATGGTGTCTCTCTCCGGACGTTGGTTATGGAGGGTCGGTCAGGACTCGTCGCGCAGCCAGGTGACCGCGCCCGAGTGGGTCACGGCGCCCTGATGGGCAGGACGCACGGTGAGTGCGTATTTTTCCAGTACGCCGCCTCGCGCGACCCCCGCGTTTACCTCACGTCCGGCGAGCCGGGCGGCGATTTCCTGCGCGCCCAGTTCGACCGAGATCGAGCGTGCCTCCGCCCGCGCGTCGATGGCGATCACGTCGCCGTCGCGCAGCGCCGCGATCGGCCCGCCGTCCGCCGCCTCGGGCCCCGCGTAGCCGATGCACAGCCCGCGCGTGGCGCCCGAGAAGCGCCCGTCGGTCAGCAGCGCCACCTTGTCGCCCATGCCCTGGCCGTAGAGCAGCGCGGTGATGCCCAGCATCTCGCGCATGCCGGGGCTGCCCCTGGGGCCTTCGTTGCGGATCACGATCACGTCGCCGGCCTCGTACAGGCGGTTCTGCACTGCGGTCTGGGCTTCTTCTTCCGAATTGAAGACGCGCGCCGGGCCGCGGAACACCAAGCCTTTCAGCCCCGCCGTCTTGAGCAGCGCGCCGTCGGGGCAGAGGTTGCCCTTGAGCACCGCCAGCCCGCCGTCGCGCGTGATCGGGTTGCCAGCCTCGCGCACCACGCGGCCGTCGGGCGCCAGGGCGCCGGCCAGTTCCTCGGCGATCGTGCGGCCGGTGAAGGTGAGCACGTCGCCGTGCAGGAAGCCCTGCTCCAGCAGCGTGCGCAGGATGACGCCCGCGCCGCCGATGTAGAACACGTCGCGCGCCAGGTACTGGCCGCCCGGGCGCAGGTCGGCGATGAGCGGCGTGCGGGCGAAGATCTCGGCCACGTCGTCGAGGTGGAACTTGATGCCGGCCTCATGCGCGATCGCCGGCAGGTGCAGCGCGGCATTGGTCGAGCCGCCCGTGGCCGACACCACCGCGCAGGCGTTCTCCAGCGCCTTGCGCGTGACGATGTCGCGCGGCAGCGGGCTGTCGCCCATCACCGCCTTCATGAGGTTCTTCGCGGCGCGGCGCATCAGCGGCGCGCGCTCGCTGAACACCGCCGGCACCATGCTCGAGCCGATGGGCGCCAGGCCCAGCGCTTCCGACACCATGCCCATGGTGTTGGCCGTGAACTGCCCGGCGCAGGCACCGGCCGTGGGCAGGCAGGCGCGGCTCATGGCGTCGAGCTCGTCGTGCGTGGCGGTGCCGGCCAGCACCTTGCCGATGGTCTCGTAGGTGTCGACCACATTCAGGTCGCGCCCGTCCGGTCCCGGCATCTGCCCCGGCAGCGCGGAGCCGCCGTGCACGAACACGCTCGGCACATTGCAGCGGACCATGCCCATCATCAGCCCCGGCAGGTTCTTGTCGCACGCGCCGATGGCGAAGATGCCGTCCCACTGGTGGCCGCGCGTGGAGGCTTCCACGCTGTCGGCGATCAGCTCGCGCGAGACCAGCGAGAAGCGCATGCCCGAGTGCGCCATCGTCAGCCCGTCGCTGATCGACACCACCGGGCATTCGTGCGGCGTGCCGCCGCCGGCGTAGATGCCGGTCTTGGCGTGCTGCGCCTGCTCGCGCAGGTTGAGGTTGCACGGGCTCATCTCGCCGCCGGTGTGGAACACGCCGATGTGCGGGCGCGCGATGTCCTCGTCGTCCTGGCCCAGCGCATGCAGGAAGCTGCGCGTGGTCGCACGGATCGTGCCCTCGCGGATGGTGGCGGAGCGAAAGCGCTTGGTCGGGTCGGTGGGCGTGGTCATTCGGCTGGCGTGGGCTGGCTGGGTTGTCGTCGGGGGGGCGTCAGAACATGCCGTTCTTGTTCGCGGCGGTCTCGGGTACGGGCTGCACCACGTCCCAGTGCTCGACGATCTTGCCGTTCTCCAGCTTGAAGATGTCGACGATGGCACTGCCGCGCGTGCCGGGCTCGCGCACCGCGTTCACATGCAGGATCACGTAGTCGCCGTCGACGAAGCTGCGCTTGATGTCGCTGTGCGATTTAGGAAATTTCTCGCGCAGGAAGGCGACGAACTTGCGGAACCCCTCGGGGCCGTCGGCCGCGGTGGGGTTGTGCTGCACGTAGCGGTTGCCCACGTACTGCAGCGCCGCGTCGGCGTCCTTCTGGTTCAGGCCCTTCTCGTAGAAGGCGAGCACGGCCTGGCGGTTGGCTTCCTGCTGGGCGGTGGGGCCTGGCTTGCCGGCGCCCATCGGGGCGCAGGCGGCGAGGAACAGGGTGGCTGCCGCGGCTGCGGCCGCCAAGGTCATGCGTTGCATCGAGGGTGCTCCTGTGCGTGAAGGAAATCAGTAGCCGCTGGGCGAGGCCGCGCCCGGCGCGGTCTTGTACTTGGCCAGCAGCTGCTTCGCCGCAGCCGCCAGCACGATGGTGTCCACGCCCACCGCCACGAACAGCGCGCCGGCCGCGAGCCACTTGCGCGCCTGCTCCTCCGTGGTCGACAGGATGCCCGGCGCCTTGCCGGCCTTGAGGATGCGCGCGATGGCGTCGGCGATCACGGCCTGCACCTCGGGGTGGTTGGGCTGGCCCACGAAGCCCATCGAGGCCGACAGGTCGGCCGGGCCGATGAACACGCCGTCCACGCCCGGCGTGGCCGCGATGGCGTCGAGGTTCCTCATCGCCTCCACCGTCTCGGCCTGAACCAGCAGGCAGGTCTGTGCGTTGGCCTCGTGCAGGTAGTCGGGGTAGGCCTGCCAGCGCGAGGCGCGGGCCAGCGCGCTGCCCATGCCGCGGATGCCCTCGGGCGGATAGCGCATGCCCTGCACCAGCCGCGCCGCCTGCTCGGCCGTGTCGACCATCGGTACCAGCAGCGTCTGCGCGCCGATGTCCAGGTACTGCTTGATCAGCGTGGTGTCGCCCACCGGAATGCGCACGACGGGGTGCGAGCGCTCCGACTCGGCCTGTGCCGACCATGCGCTGGAGATGCCCTGCAACTGCTGCAGCACCGAGCGCACGTCGTTGGGCGCGTGCTCGCCGTCGACCAGCAGCCAGTCGTAGCCGGTGCCGGCCAGGATCTCGGCCGCATAGCCGTCGGCCAGGCCGACCCACAGGCCGATCTGGGGCTTGCCGGCCTGCAGGGCCTGCTTGAAGGTGTTGGTGGGTGTTTGCATGAAGATGGCTTTCAGACGAAGCGGAAGGCGATAGAGCCCAGCGGGCCGTAGTCGGCATGGAAGGTGTCGCCCGGTACCGCGTTGGTGGGACGCGTGAACGAGCCGCCCAGCACTACCTCGCCGGCTTCCAGGCACTCGTCCCAGGGCGCGAGCTTGTTGGCGAGCCAGGCCACGCCGGTGGCGGGGTGGTTCAGCACGGCCGCGGCCACGCCCGATTCCTCGATCACGCCGTTCTTGTAGAGCAGCGCGCTCACCCAGCGCAGGTCGACCGCATTGGGCTTCACCGGCCGTCCGCCCATCACGATGCCCGCATTGGCCGCGTTGTCGGCGATGGTGTCGAACACCTTGCGCATGGCCTTGGTGTGGCGGTCGAATTGCTCGATGCGCGCGTCGATGATCTCGATGGCGGGCACCACGTAGTCGGTGGCGGCCAGCACGTCGAAGATGGTCACGTTCGGGCCCTGCAGCCGCTTGCCGAGGATGAAGGCCAGCTCCACCTCGATGCGCGGCGCGATGAAGCGCTTGAACGGGATGTCGCCGCCCTGCTCGAAGAACATGTCGTCCAGCAGCGTGCCGTAGTCGGGTTCGGTGATCTGGCTGGCCTGCTGCATGGCGCGCGACGTGAGGCCGATCTTGTGGCCCTTCACGATCCGGCCTTCGGCGATCTTGTTCTTCACCCATTCGCGCGAGATGGCGTAGCCGTCCTCGATCGTCATCTCGGGAAAGCGCTTGGAGAAATGCTCGACCTGCACGCGCGACTTCTCGCTCTCGTGAAGTTCGGCGGCCAGTTGGGCGATGGTGGCTTTGGACAGCATGTCGGCTCGCTACTTATGACTTGTTGAACAGGGGATGCAGGTTGCTGTGCTTGCCGTCGTACACCTGCCCGGGGCTTTCGTCGATCTGCAGCGTGATGCCGATGTGCCGCTTGTCGAAGATGGGCGCGAAATGCGCGCGCACGTCGGCCAGGAGCGCGTCGCCGGCCTTCTTCTTCACCGCCTCGGAGCGCCCCGCGGCCATGCGGATGTTCAGGTAGACGAAGGCGTAGTCGGCCTTGCCGTCGGCCACGGCGTAGTGCGCGGCGGGGTAGGCCAGCACGCGCGTGCCGCCGACGGGAAACACCGGCTTGCCGGCCTCGTCGCGCTGCTCGAGCATGGTGTCGGCCAGCGTGCGGCACAGCGCCGACATGTCGGTCTCGGCCTCGAGGTTGGGGGTGTACAGGATCACCAGGTGCGGCATGTCGCGGCTCCGTTCCTCTTGTTGTTCATTCCACCGACATCACGGCGGCCGTGCAGGTCACCGCGAAGATCGGAATGGCCTTCATGTGGAAGATCTCGCCCTTGCCGCGCGCGGCGGCCGCCACGCTCAGGAAGGTGCGGATCTCGAAGCCGCCCTGGCCCGCTTCGCGGTAGGTGGCCTCGTCGTTGTAGTCGGCCTGCGAAAGCAGCGCGTCGCGGTCGTTGGCGCACCAGCGGCGCATGAACTCGGCGTCCCATTCGGCGTTGACCTTGCCCGAATCGGGCGTGGCCGGCCAGTGCGAGATGCCGCCCGTGCCCACCAGCGCGATGCGTTCCGGCGCCTTGTCGCAGGCGCGGCGCAATGCCTCGCCGAAGGCCCATGCGCGGTGCAGCGGCGTGAGCGGCGGGCCCTGGCAGTTGATGTTCACGGGGATGACCTTGGTGTCGAACTTCGGCGTGAGGAAGTTCAGCGGCACCATGATGCCGTGGTCGAACTTCCATTCTTCCGCGTAGGCCACGTCCACCGTCTGCATCACTTCGCGGATCAGGCGCTGCGAGAGGGCGGCGTCACCGGGCACCTTCGTCTTCTCGATGCCCAGCCACTTCGGGTCCTCGATGGGGCCTTCGTAGCTGTCGGCCATGCCGATGGCATAGGCCGGCATGTTGTTCATGAAGAAGTTCGCGAAGTGCTCGGCCGCGATGACGATCACCGCGTCGGGCTTCGTCGCGCGCATCGCCTCGCCGAAGCGGTGGAACTGCGCGTGGAACTCGTCCTTCACGGCAGGGTCGGCCAGATGGGCGCGGCCCGTGATGCCGGGGGCGTGGCTGCACACGCCTGCGAAAACCAGGCTCATCTCGATGCCCGCCCGGCCGCCCGAAGGGCATCGAGCGCCCCCTCGGGGGGCAGCGAACCACACAAGGTGGGGAGCGTGGGGGTCTTCATATTCCTGCCACCTTCTCGTCGGTTCCTGTCGTCATTGCGTAGATGCCGGCGCGCACCGGCCCGTACTTGCGCACGCCTTCGCGCATGGCTTCGAGGTAGTCGGCCCATGCAATGCCCAGCAGCGGCGCGAAGTGCATCAGCAACTGGCCGTTGCATCCGAGCACGTAGAGCTTGCCGATGTCGCCGGTGTCGATGGCTTCGCGCTCCTCGTCGTCGAGCTCGTAGCCGGCGAGCAGCGCGGTGCGCGCGTCGCCGCCTTCGGCATAGCGCCGCTGAACGTCCTGGTCGCGGTTGAGCGCGAACAGGAATTTCTGCATCGCATAGAGGCTCATGGTTCAGCCCTCGATCTGGATGTTGGCCTTGCGGATCACGTCGCCGTACTTCGCGATCTCGCTCTGGATGAAAGCCGCAAAGCGCTCCGGCGTGCCCGACAGCGACGCGATGCCGCCCTTGTGGAAGGCGTCCGCCACCACCTGCCCCGCGAGCGCGCGGTTCACCTCGGCGTTCATGCGCTGCACGATGGCATCGGGCGTGCCGGCGGGCGCCAGCAGCCCGTTCCATGAATTGGACTCGATGGCCACGCCCTGTTCCGCCAGTGTGGGTATGGCAGGCGCGTACTGCGAGCGCTGCGCGGTCGCCATGCCCAGCGCGATGAGCTTGCCGTTCTGCACGTGGCTGCGGAACTCGGGCCAGTTGCCGAACATCATCGTCACCTGGCCGCCGAGCAGGTCGGTCAGCGCCGGGCCCTGGCCCTTGTAGGGCACGTGCACGATGTCCAGGCCCATCTGCTGCTTGAGCATCTCGCCCGACAGATGCGCCGAGGTGCCGTTGCCGAAGGAAGCGAAGCTCAGCGTACCCGGCTTGGCCTTGGCCGCGTTGCGCAGGTCGGCCAGGGTCTTCAGGCCGCTGTTCGGATGCGTGGCGAGCACGTGCTCCGACATGCCCATGAGCGCCACCGGGCGCAGGTCTTTCTGCGTGTCGTAGGGCAGCTTGCGGATCAGCGTCTGGTTGGCCGTGAAGCTGTTGGCCACGCAGACGAAGGTGTAGCCGTCGGGCGCGGCCTTGGCCGCGGCATCGACGCCGATCACCGTGCCCGCGCCGGGCTTGTTGTCGACGATCACCGGCTGGCCGAGGGTCTTCGACAGTTCCGTGCCCACCAGGCGCGCCACGAAGTCGGTGGTGCCGCCGGGCGTGAAGGGCACGATCACGCGGATCGGCTTGGCGGGCCAAGCCGCCTGCGCGCGCGCCAGCGAGGGCAGGGCCGCGAGTGCAGCCGCGCCTTGCAGCAGCGTGCGACGTCGCATGCTCACGCCACGCCCCAGTGCGGGATGTGGTGCGAGCCCATCGACACCGCGATGTTCTTCGGCTCGCAGAACACCTCGTAGCTCCAGGTGCCGCCTTCGCGGCCCGTGCCCGAGGCCTTGGTGCCGCCGAAGGGCTGGCGCAGGTCTCGCACGTTCTGGCTGTTGACGAAGCACATGCCGGCTTCCACGGCCGCGGCCACGCGGTGCGCCTTGCCGATGTTCTCGGTCCACACGTAGCTGCTCAGGCCGTACTGGATGTCGTTGGCCAGGCGAATGGCATCGGCCTCGTCCTTGAACGGAATCAGGCAGGCCACGGGGCCGAAGATCTCGTCCTGCGCGATCTTCATGCGGTTGTCCACGTCGGCGAACACCGTGGGCACCACGTAGTTGCCCTTCTTCACGCGCTCGGGCAGGTTAGCCGGCGCATCGAGGCCGCCGCACAGCAGCGTCGCGCCTTCCTTCGGGCCCAGCTCGATGTAGCTGCGCACCTTGGCCAGGTGGGCCTGCGAAATCATCGGGCCGACGATGGTCTTCTCGTCCAGCGGGTCGCCCACGGTGATGCGCTTGGCGCGCTCGGCGAACCTGGCGGCGAAGTCGGCGTAGATCGACTGCTGCACCAGGATCCGCGAGCCGGCCGTGCAGCGCTCGCCGTTGTTGCTGAAGATCATGAACACGGCCGCGTCGAGCGCGCGGTCGAGGTCGGCGTCGTCGAAGATCACGAAGGGGCTCTTGCCGCCGAGTTCCATGCTGAATTTCTTCAGGCCCGCGCTCTTCACGATGCGGTTGCCGGTGGCCGTGGAGCCGGTGAAGGAAATGGCGCGCACGTCAGGGTGGGCCACCAGCGGCTCGCCGGCTTCCTTGCCGTAGCCGTGCACCAGGTTCAGCACGCCGGGCGGAATGCCGGCCTCCAGCGCCAGTTCGCCCAGCCGCGCGGCCGTGAGCGGCGACAGCTCGCTCATCTTCAGCACGGCCGTGTTGCCGAAGGCCAGGCAGGGCGCGACCTTCCAGGTGGCCGTCATGAAGGGCACGTTCCACGGGCTGATGAGCGCGCACACGCCCACCGGATGGAACAGCGTGTAGTTCAGGTGCGTGGGCGTGGGGTAGGTGTGGCCGTCGACGCGCGTGCACATCTCGGCGAAGTAGTAGAAGTTGTCGGCCGCGCGTGGAATGAGCTGCTTGCCCGTTTGCGCGATGACCTGGCCGCAGTCGTTGGTCTCGGTCTGCGCGATCTCGGGCACGTTCTTGGCGATCAGGTCGCCGAGCTTGCGGATGAGCTTGGCGCGCTCGGGCGCGGGCATCCCGGCCCACTTGGGGAATGCTTCCTTGGCGGCGGCCACGGCCGCGTTCACCTCGGCTTCGCCGCCGGAGGCGACTTCGGCCAGCACTTCCTGCGTGGCGGGGTTGACGGTCTCGAAGTAGTCGGTGCCGGCGACGCTCTTGCCGTTGATCAGGTGATCGACTCTCATGCTTTTCCTTGGATTATCTCGATGGTGTTCATGAGCGCGCCGATGCGCTCGATCTCGGTGACGACGACGTCGCCCGGCTTGCAGTCGACCACGCCGTCGGGCGTGCCCGTGAGGATCAGGTCGCCCGGCGAGAGCGTCATGAAGCGGCTGAAGTACTCGATGAGGAAGGGCGCGTCGAAGATCATGTCGCGCGTGTTGCCCTGCTGCGTGACCGTGCCGTTGACGGTGGTGCGCAGCGCGAGCGCCATGGGGTCGGGCACGTCGGCCGCATCGACGAACCACGGGCCCAGCGGCGTGCAGGTGTCGCGGTTCTTCACGCGCAGGTTGGGGCGGTACCAGTTCTCGAGGTAGTCGCGAATGGCGTAGTCGTTGGCCACGGTGTAGCCGCCGATGAAGTCGTAGGCGTCGTCGCGCTTCACGTTCTTCGCGGTCTTGCCGACCACGATGGCCAGCTCGCATTCGTAGTGCATGAACTGCACGTCGGCCGGGCGATGCGTGTGCTGGCGGTGGCCGATGAGCGCGCTCTGGCCCTTGACGAAAACCAGCGGTTCCTCGGGCGCCTTGAACTCGAGTTCCCTGGCGTGGTCGGCGTAGTTCAGGCCCAGCGCGAGGATGGTGCGCGGGCGTGCCGTGGGCGCGAGCGGCGGCAGCCAGGTGAGCTGCTCCTGCGGCACGATGCGGCCGTCTTTAAGGCGCACGGCGGCGTCCTGCTGGCCGTTCAGTTCGTGGGCGGTGCCGGTGTGTTCGCGGCCCTCGAAGATGACGCGTGCGTGCTTCATGCGGCTTCCTTCACCAGCGTGTTGCTCAGGGTCTCGAAGCCCGGCGCGGAAATGTCGATGCGGTCGCCGGCGCGCGCCAGCGGGCGGCCCGGGCCGCAGCCCAGCATCAGCACGTCGCCGTGCGCGAGCGTCATGAAGTCGCCGACGTCGGCCAGCAACTGCCGGGCAGGGCGCACGAGTCGAGAGAAGTCGATCGACTGCTTCAGCTCGCCGTTGATGCGGACCTCGACGCGGAAGTTGGCGGGGTCCGCCACCTCTTGCGCGTCGCGCAGTGCCGGCCCGATGCCGAGGAAGCCGTCGACGCACTTGAACTTCACCGGCGGACGGAAGAAGCTGGCATGCGGAATCGACAGGTCGTTCAGCAGCACGAAGCCTTCGACGTCGCCCTCGGCGCCGATCGCCATGCCGATGCTGGCGCCGATCTCCACCTCGGGCACACTGGCGGGCACCGTGATGGCGCTGCCGTGCGGGCTCCAGGTGTTGGCCGTCTTCACATAGAGCACGGGTGCAACGGGCGGTGCCTTGTAGGGCGGCTGGGTCATCTGCGGCGCGAGCGCCTCGACTTCGGCGCGGAAGTTCAGCAGCGTGCCGTACACCGTGCCCGCGGGCAGGAAATGGGGAGTGCTCATGGCGAGGGTTGCTCCAGTGCGATCAGTTCGTCGAGCAGCCCGTAGAGCTGCGTGAGCTTGGCCTTGCCGAGCGATGTTTCCATCCACTCGTAGTGCGCCTCGATGCTGGTCGACAGCCGCTTCACCAGCTTCATGCCGTGCGGCGTGGCCTCGACCACGGTGCGGCGCTGGTCGGCCGGGTCGCGGGCGCGGGTGATGAGGTTGTCGCGCTCCATGCGCGCGAGCACGCCGGTGAGGCTGGGGCCGAGGATGAAGGCCTCGCGCGCCACGCGTCCGGTGTCGACCGCGCCGTGTTCGCCCAGCACGCGCAGCACGCGCCATTGCTGGTCGGACAGGGCGTGCTCGCGCAGGCTGGGCCGGGTGTGGGCCATCACGGCTTCGCGGGCCTGCAGCAGCAGGCGCGGCAAATTGCGGTGCGTGAATGTCGTGCTCAAGGCTTGTCTCTTCCGAAATTACTTAACATGTTAAATGAATGGTCGGCGCTTTCCTAGTGGGTGGTTCCGTCGATTCGAAGAACCTAGGGTATGCACGGATGAGGCGTGCAGATTGCACGCCCGCCGGCGCTGTGCATCGCGCGGCGTTTCAGCGCGGGGCGGATGCTTCGCGGCGGCGCCGGTCGGCCCTGGGCAGGTCGGCCGCGGCTGCGACCATCGCCTCGCCGCGCGCGTGCAGGCGCTGCAGCATGTTGTCGAGCAGCGCCACCTCGTCGGCCTCCAGCGCGCCCAGCAGTTCTGCGTTGATCGACGACACCAGCGGATAGAGCTGCGCGTGGAGCTTCCTGCCCGGCGCGGTGAGGCTGAGAAGCACGTGCCGCCGGTCGCCCGCGGGCTGCTCGCGCGAAACGAGCCCCTTGCCGACCAGCGAAGTCACCGCGCGCGATGTGCGCGCGCGGTCGAGCTGCGCTTGCTCCGCCAGTTGCGACGAGCCCAGCGCACCGTGCCCCGCGAGCGTGGCAATGAGCCGCCATTCGCGCCGCGTGATGCCGAAGCGCCCTTCGCACAGCCGGATGACCAGGCTGCCCGCCACCGAAAGCAGCCGGCTGGTGCGGTAGAGCAGCAGGTCGTCGAGTGTGCGCGGCGGTGCGTGCATAGGGTTTGTCCCGGCGATGATTGATTTGATGAATCAATTGTCGGCGCTCTAAAGTGGCCGCGCACATTGGCGCAGACCCACTGCCGACGACAACGGAGACAAGACGGATGAGAGCAACCCCACAGCCCCTGTATCACCCGAGTCGCCGCAGCGTGCTCGCCACGCTCGGCGGCGTGGCGCTCGCGCCGCTTGCCTCCGCGGCATGGGCGCAGCAGACGCAACCGGCACAACTGGCGCTCGCGCCGGGAACCCCCATCCGCGTGCTGATAGGTGTGCCCGCCGGCGGCACGCAGGACGTGCTGACGCGGGCCATCGCGCAGGAAGTGCGCGAGTCGCTCGGGCCGCTCATCGTCGACAACCGCTCCGGCGCCGCCGGGCGCATTGCGGTCGAAGCCGTGAAGACTTCGGCGCCCGATGGCCGCACGCTGCTCCTGGGCACGGCCAGCATGATGACCATGTTCCCGAGCGCCTACAAAAGCCTGTCTTACGACCCGATCAAGGATTTCCAGCCCATCGTCAATGCGGCGCGCTTCGAGCTCGCGCTGGTGGTGCACAAGGACGTGCCGGCCAGCACGCTGTCCGAGTTCGTCGCCTGGGCCAGGAAGCAGCCGGGAGGTGCGAGTTTCGCGTCGTACGGCGCGGGCACGCCTTCGCATTTCCTCGGCGAGATGCTCAACCGCGCAACCGGGTTGTCGATGGTGCACGTGCCCTATCGCGGCTCCACGCCGGCACGCCAGGACGTGATGGGAGGCACCGTTCCCGCCTACTTCGACACCGTGGGCGGTGCGCTTCAGATGTTGCCGAGCGGCCGCGTCAAGGTGATCGCCACCAGCGGCGAGAAGCGTTCGCCGCTGATGCCCGCCGTGCCTACTTTCGTCGAGGCCGGCCTGAAGGACGTGGTCGCGACCGCATGGTTCGCCTACTACGCGCCGGCGAAGACGCCCAAGCCCGTGGTCGACCAGCTGCGCGCCGAATTCATGCGCGCCGTGAACTCCCGCGAGGTGCGCCAGCAACTGCTTCAGAACGGCATGTACCCGGTGGCCGACGGGCCGGAGGCACTGCTGAAGACGATGCGCGAGGACACGGCGCGCTGGGCGGCGATCATGAAGGCAGTGAACTTCCAGGCGAACGACTGAGCGGCGACTGTCGGGCCACCTAAACTCGAAGGATGGCCAAGGACAAAACAACTTTCGTCTGCAGCGAATGCGGCGGCACCAGCCCCAAGTGGCTCGGCAAATGCCCGAGCTGCGGCGCGTGGAACACACTCATTGAACAGGTCGCGGGCCCCGCCGGCGGCGGCACGGCCAACAACCGCTTCGGCACGCAGTTCGCGTCGCTCGCGGGCGCATCGGAGCTCGCCACGCTGTCTGAAATCGAGGCGACCGATGTCGCGCGCACGCCCACCGGGCTCGACGAGCTCGACCGCGTCCTCGGCGGCGGCATCGTCTCGGGCGGCGTCACGCTGATCGGCGGCGACCCGGGCATCGGCAAGTCGACGCTGCTGCTGCAGGCGGTCGATGCGCTGCAGAGGGCGGGGCAGAACGCGCTCTACGTGACGGGCGAGGAAAGCGGCTCGCAGGTCGCGCTGCGCTCCAGGCGGCTGGGCCTCGACCACTCGCAGGTGCAGGTGCTGGCCGAAATCCAGCTCGAGAAGATCATCGCCACGCTCGACGCCACGCGCCCGGCGATCGCGGTGATCGACTCCATCCAGACGGTGTACTCCGACCAGCTCACCTCGGCCCCGGGGTCGGTGGCGCAGGTGCGCGAATGCGCGGCCCACCTCACGCGCTTTGCCAAGACCAGCGGCACGGCCGTGGTGCTGGTGGGCCATGTCACGAAAGAAGGCGCGCTGGCGGGCCCGCGCGTGCTGGAGCACATGGTCGACACGGTGCTGTACTTCGAGGGAGACACGCATTCAAGCTTCCGCCTGGTGCGCGCCATCAAGAATCGCTTCGGCGCGGTCAACGAGATCGGCGTGTTCGCCATGACCGAGCGCGGCCTGAAGGGCGTGACCAACCCCAGCGCCATCTTCCTGAGCCAGCATGCCGAGCCGGTGCCCGGCAGCGTGGTGCTGGTCACGCTCGAAGGCACGCGGCCGATGCTGGTCGAGATCCAGGCGCTGGTCGACAACGGCGGCCCGAGCCCGCGCCGCCTGTCGGTGGGCCTGGACCGCGACCGCCTGGCCATGCTGCTGGCGGTGCTTCACCGCCATGCCGGCGTGGCCTGCATGGACCAGGACGTGTTCGTCAACGCGGTGGGCGGCGTGCGCATCAGCGAGCCGGCGGCCGACCTGGCGGTGATGCTGGCCATCACTTCCAGCCTGCGCGGCAAGCCGATGCCCAAGGGCTTCATCGCATTCGGAGAAGTGGGCCTGGCCGGCGAAGTGCGTCCGGCGCCGCGCGGGCAGGAGCGCCTGCGCGAAGCGGCCAAGCTGGGCTTCAGCGTGGCCGTGGTGCCCAGGGCGAATGCGCCGCGCAAGGGCACCAAGGAAATCGAAGGGCTGACGATCCACGCCGTCGAGCGCATCGAAGAGGCCATGGACGTGGTCCGCCGCCTCGACTGATTCATCCGCCGGCAACCCCTGAGAGGAGAAAACGTCATGCAACTCGTTGTTTCCGCCGGCCTGATCGCCGCGGTGGTCCTGTGGGGGCTGCTCTCGCCGGCGTCGCTGGACAGCGTGTTCAGCACCGCGCTGTCGGGCATCACACGCAACTTCGGCTGGTTCTACCTGTGGGTGGTGCTGGGGCTGGTGATGCTGGCTTTCTTCCTGGCGTTCAGCCGCTTCGGCGACCTGAAGCTGGGCGAGGAAGACGACGAGCCCGAGTTTTCTCTCGGCGCCTGGTTCTCGATGCTCTTCGCGGCCGGCATGGGCATCGGGCTGGTGTTCTGGGGCGTGGCCGAGCCGATCTCGCACTATGCGAATCCGCCGCCGGGCGTGGTCGCCGGCACGCCCGACGCCGCCGGCGTGGCCATGCGCTATGCGTTCTTCCACTGGGGGCTGCATCCTTGGGCGATCTACGGCATCGTGGGGCTGTCGATCGCCTTCTTCACATTCCGCCGCAAGACGCTGGCGCTGGTGAGTTCGGCCACCGAGGCATTGCCCTGGCGCTTCGTGCGGCGGCTTTCGCCGGCCTTCAACGTGCTGGCGGTGGTGGCCACGGCCTTCGGCGTGGCCGCCTCGCTGGGCATGGGCGCCACGCAGATCAACAGCGGCCTGCACGCGGCCTTCGGCACGGCGATCGGGCAGGGAACGCAGGCGGCGATCATCGTGGTGACCACGGTGCTGTTCGTCACCTCGGCGGTCTCCGGCGTCGAGCGCGGCGTGAAGTGGCTGTCGATGGGCAACCTGGTGCTGGCGGCGTTGCTGGCGCTCGTGGTGCTGGTCCTGGGGCCGACGGTGGCCATCGTCGAGACCTTCACCAACACGCTGGGCGCCTACATCGCCGAGTTCGTCCGCATGAGCCTGCGCATGAACCCGTTCCGCAACAGCTCGTGGGTCGGCGACTGGACGCTCTTCTACTGGGCTTGGTGGCTGGCGTGGTCGCCGTTCGTGGGCCTGTTCATCGCGCGCGTGTCGCGCGGCCGCACGATCCGCCAGTTCATCCTCGGCACCGTGATCGCGCCCACGCTGGTGGGCTTCGCATGGTTCTCGGTGTTCGGCGGCGCGGCGCTCAACTTCCAGATCTTCCAGGGCGTGCCGCTGGTCGAGGCGGTGAAGGCCGACGTGTCGACCACCATGTTCGTGATGTTCAAGGCCATGCCCATGGGGGCGCTGCTGTCGATGGTCGCGACGCTGCTGGTGTTCGTGTTCTTCGTGACCTCGGGCGACTCCGCCACGCTGGTGCTGGGCACCATGAGCACCGGCGGCAACCCGAACCCGCCGGCCCGCGTCAAGATCACCTGGGGCGTGCTGGTGGCGGCCATCGCGCTGAGCCTGCTGTTCGCGGGCGGCCTCAAGGCCATACAGACGGCGACCATCGTGTTCGCCCTGCCGTTCGCATTCGTGATCCTGCTGATGGCGCTGTCGGTCACGCTGGCCATCCGCGACGACTGGAACGCCGAGCAGAAACGCGAACGCGAGCTGAGGCGCAAGATGCGGCAGCTCGTGTCGTGACCCGGCCCTGCGGCCGGAAAAAACGCCCGGCGCGCCAGCGAGGCGCGCCGGGCCTACCCTCCCTAACCCCCGATGTGCATCGTGAACGCCGGTCCGCCGTTGAGCACGCATTGGCCGCTGCCCAAGGTGGCCGAGTTCATCGTGTACTGGCAACTCAGGTTGCCGCCGCGGCTGCCGGCGGCGTTCGCCAGGCCTGCTCCCCGTGAGCCCGCGACCCGTGTTGCCTCTCCCTGAAACTGTTCATTGCCGATCTGCGCGCTGAAGTGGCCGCGGCCGTTCATGTCGTTGGTCACGGTGCCGGCGATGGTCCCGTAGCGCGCGGCTTCGGCATTCGACGGATACAACCGCGCGCTGAAGGTCTGCGCGACCGGGCCCGGCGGCACGGCATACGCCTGCGAGGGCGGCGCCACCGGTGCGGGCTGGCCGAGCGGTACCACGTAGCAGCCGCTGAGCGCGGTGCCCGCGAGCGCGGTGACGAGCGTGAGACGAACGAAAGTGACGGAGCGCGGAATGTTCATATGCTTTTCAGCGGCCCGGGCAGATGCCCGTGCGGTGAAATGTGCCGGCGCCGCCCATCGCCGCGCGCGCTTTTCGCGGCGAGTACCGCCTTGCGCGCCTGGCGGTAGCCAGGGCGGCTACCGCGTCGGGCCGTGCGGCGCGGGCTGAGGCCTTTTGCCCGACACCCCCGGCCGGGCGGCGACAATGCGCGCCATGAATTTCAAGAAATTTCTGGTGCCCGTGGGCGCCATCGTCGTTCTCGGGCTGGCCTGGCGCAGCGGCGGGTGGGGCGGCGTCGCCCTGGCCGGCGGCGCGATCGTGATGTTCCTGCTGCTGCACTTCAACCGCGCGATGCAGGTGCTCAAGCGTGCGGCCGAACGGCCGGTGGGTTACGTCGGCAGCGCGGTGATGCTCAATGCCAAGCTCAAGCCGAACGTGACGCTGATGCACGTCATTGCCATGACCCGCGCCCTCGGCGAACTGCGCTCGCTCAAGGACACGCAGCCCGAGGTGTACCGCTGGACCGACGGCGGCGGCTCGTACGTCGATGCGGTGTTCAACGGCGGCAAGCTGCAGAGCTGGACCATGACGCGGCCCGAGAACCCCGTCGACGGGGAAGACGGCGCCACTCCCGCGGCCTGACCTCGCCTAAGCACCCGCGCCGCCCTTGCGACTGGGCTGCCGCCACGGGGGATTGGCCTTGGCGTGGTGGCGCGCTTCCTTCACGAATTCGGCGCACACGTGCGTCATGAGGTCTGCGGATCGGTAGACCAGGAACACCTCGAAGTCCGGCACCTCGTCGGTGATCGGCAACTTCTCGAGCAGGCCGGGCTGCAGCCGCAGCGGCCCGGCGCCGTGGAACACGAAGTCCGACCACATGCTGATCAGGTCGGTCTGCGTGGCCAGCTGCAGCCCCAGCAGGTTTGATGCGCTGTGCACCATGCGCCGGGGCATCTGCAGCCCGTGCATGTTCATCATGCTCACCAGCGGACTGCCGGCGTCGTCGATCGGGTCCAGCACCAGCCAGTCGGCGTCCACCAGCGGCTGCAGCCGGCGCACGCGCCGCAGCGGGTGGCCGGCGCGCACCGACAGGTGCATTGCCACCGAGAACAGCGGCTCCCACTGGAAGGCGCCGGTGCCCGGCCCGTTGCACGTGGAAATCAGCCCCAGGTCGAGCCGGCCCTCGCGCAGGCCCTCGAAGATCTGCTGCGGGCGCAGCTCGAAGCCGCGCATCGTCACGTTGGGAAAGCGCTGGCGGAACGACGCCATCGCGTCGGGCAGCGGCCCGCTAGACGCCACCGCGGTGAAGCCGATGTGCAGCTGTCCCTCGTCGTGGCCGCGGATCGCCTCGATGTCTTCCAGCGCATGCCGCAGCTCCTGCTCGACCAGGCTCGCGCGCTTGACCAGCGCCACGCCGTAGGGCGTGAGGCTCACTCCGCGCGTGGAGCGCGACATCAGCGTCACGCCCAGTTCGCGCTCCAGCTCGGAGATGGCCTTAGACAGCGCCGGCTGCGTGGTGTGCAGGCTGCGCGACGCCTCGTGGATGCTGCCGTGCTGCGCCACCGCCAGCAAAACGCGCAACTGTTGCAGCTTCATCGTGGTGCCGGTCTCATGGAAAAGTGCGTCTTGGTGGTTGTCCCGATGGCTTCTCGTGCCTGTTTATGACGGGGATGCCATTTGGTTATCAGCATGAAAATTTGTGATTCTTTGCCAGGGCGCTTTGCCTGAATACTCCGCCGCCAAGGGGCCGGTCCGACCCCCAGCAACCTGTTCGTGGAGTGACATTAGATGAGCGAAGCCGCATTGCCCGCAAGCCCGATCCGGGCCCATTCACCGGCCACCGCTGCGCAAGGCACGGGAAAAAAGCACAGCCAGTTCCGCCTGATCGCCGCCTGCTCGCTGGGCAACGCGCTGGAGATGTACGACTTCACCGTCTACAGCTTCTTCGCGCTGCTGATCGGCAAATTGTTCTTCCCCTCCGACAGCCCTTACGGCTCGCTGCTGCTGGCCGTGGCCACCTTCGGCATCGGCTTCGTGATGCGCCCGCTGGGCGGCGTGATCATCGGCAACTACGCCGACCGCAAGGGCCGCAAGGCAGCGATGACGCTGACCATCGGCCTCATGGTGATCGGCACGCTGTGCATCGCGCTGGCGCCCAGCTATGCCTCGGCCGGCGTGTTCGGCTCGCTGATGATCGTGGCGGGCCGCCTGCTGCAGGGCTTTTCGCTCGGCGGCGAAGTGGGCGCGGCCACCTCGATGCTGATGGAGGCCGGCGGCGTGAAGGGCCGGGGCTTCCGCGTCAGCTGGCAGCTCGCGAGCCAGGGCGTGTCGGCACTGCTGGGCGCGCTCACCGGCGCGGCGCTGTATGCGGCGCTGCCGCAGGCTTCGCTCGAGAGCTGGGGCTGGCGCCTGCCGTTCCTGCTCGGCCTGCTGATCGCGCCGGTGGGGCTGTACATCCGCTCGCAGCTGGAGGAAACGCACGTTGCCGAAAGCCACGAGTCCAGCCCCATCGGACGGCTGCTGCGCAACCACGGCGGCCTGGTGCTCAAGGGCATCCTGGCCACCACGGCGGGCACGGCGACGATGTACCTGGTGGTGTTCTTCATGCCCACCTACATGATCCGCGTGCTGCACATGCCGCCGTCGCTGTCGCTGCTGTCGGGCTGCGTCACCGGCATCACGCTGTTCGTGGTGTCGCTGGTGGCGGGGCGGCTGGCCGACCGGCTGCCGGCGCGCAAGCCGCTGGTCGTCGGCTCGCTGCTGTTCAGCGTGGTCGCGGTGTACCCCGCGTTCTGGCTGATCAGCCACTACCCGAGCGTGCCGCTGGTGCTGTGCCTGTCGGCGCTGCTGACCGCGAGCGTGAACATCGGCACCACGCCCATGTTCCTCATGCTGCTGGAGATGCTGCCGGCCGGCGTGCGCGCCAGCGGCATTTCGGTGGTCTACAGCATCGGCGTGACGGTGTTCGGCGGCTCGTCGCAGTTCATCGTGACCTGGCTGCTCGCCAGCACCGGCAGCCCGATGGCGCCGGCCTTCTACATGATGGCCTGCGGGCTGCTGAGCCTCGGCGCGCTGCTGAGCCTGCGCGAGCACAAGGCCGATTGACCCTCCCCACGAACAACGACTTCCATCACATGACACGCGAACTCAGCCCCCAGACCACCAGGCTGCTGTCCCGGCTGCTGCCGCAGGCCGATGTCGACACGCAGGCCTTCGTCGACATCCGCCGCCGGATCCACGCCAACCCCGAGCTCGGCTTCGAGGTGAGCGCCACCAGCGAACTGGTGGCCAACCTGCTGCGCAGCTGGGGCTACGAGGTGCACACGGGCATCGGCAAGACCGGCATCGTGGCGCAGCTCAAGCTCGGCAGCGGCACGCGCCGGCTGGGCATCCGCGCCGACATGGACGCGCTGCCCATCGTAGAGGCCACGGGCCTGCCGTATGCGAGCCGCAACCCCGGCCGCATGCACGCCTGCGGCCACGACGGCCACACGGCCATCCTGCTGGCCGCGGCCAAGGCGCTGGCGGCGGCGCGCAGCTTCGACGGCACGCTGAACCTGATCTTCCAGCCCGACGAGGAAAACCTCTGCGGCGCGCGCGCGATGATCGAGGACGGCCTGTTCGAGCGCTTCCCCTGCGATGCGGTGTACGCGCTGCACAACGCGCCCGGCGTGCCTGTGGGCACGGTGCTGGCGGTGGAGGGCCCGGTCACGCTGTCGTCCGACGTGGCCGACGTCACCATCAAGGGCGTGGGCGGGCACGGTGCCATGCCGCATCGCGCGCGCGACCCCGTCGCCGCGGCCGCGGCGGTGGTGACGGCGCTGCAGACGGTGGTGGCGCGCAACGTGGCGCCCGACGACACGGCGGTGGTGTCGGTCGGCTTCATCCGCGGCGGCGCCACGCACAACGTGATTCCGCAGTCGGTGTCGCTGGGCCTGAACGTGCGCGCGGCGCGGCCCGAGACGCGCGCGCTGGTCGAGCAGCGCATCCGCGAGATCGTGAGCCTCACCGCGCAGGCGCACGGCGTGGAGGCCGAGATCGACTACCGCCAGCTGGTGCCGCCGGTGGTCAACACCGCGGCCGAGACGCGGCTGATGGCGCAGGTGTGCACCGAGATCGTGGGCGAGTCGAACGTGCTCACGCAGGTGCCCCGCGGCTTCGCGGGCAGCGAGGACTTCGCCTGGATGCTAGCCGCGCTGCCGGGCTGCTACTTCATGCTCGGCAACGGGGAGGGCGAGTTCGGGGGCTGCATGGTGCACAACCCCGGCTACGACTTCAACGACCAGGTGCTGCCGCTGGGAGCCGCCTGCTGGGTGCGCCTCGCGCAGACTTACCTGGTCGCCTGAGCTTTCCGCGACGCGTCAGAACGGCGCGTCTTCTTCCTCTGCCGCGTCTGCCGCGTCTGCCGGTGCCGTCGTGGCGGGCGCTGCTGCAGGTGCGGTTGCAGGCTTCACCGAGTCGTCCGCCGGTGCGGCCGAGAACGCGGCCTCGCCGCCCAGCGCATCAAGCAGCGCCGGCACCAGCTGGCCCAGCTCGCCCGTGGCGATGGCCACGTCGGCGTCGAAGTTGTCTTCCTTCTTGCCGCCGGCGGCGCCGTCGCCCGTGCCTTCCAGGAAGGTGATCTTGCGGATCAGCAGCCCGTGCGTGAGCTCGAAGGACACGCGGTCGTCCCAGGTCAGTGCGAGCCGCGTGGGGCGCTTGCCGTCGGTGATGTGCTGCTTGACTTCGTCGATGTCCAGCGGGTGCTTGGCGTAGCGCACCACGGCCTTGGAGTCGTCGGAGGCCTTGAGCTCGCACTCGCGGTCGATGGTGAAGCCGGCCGGCGGCTCCTGCGTCAGCAGCCAGTTGGCCATGGCCGCGGCCGGCTCGATCTGCGTGTTGATGAGGGCCACCGCGAAGCCGTCGAGCGACTTAACGAGGCTGGTGACGACCTCGTCGGCGCGCGATGCATTGCCGCTGTTGATGACCAGGCGGTTCTCCGCCTTGTCGATCCACACCGTCACGCGCGCGCTGCGGGTGAAGGCCATCGGCAGCAGCTCGAGCGTGATGTCTTCCTTCAGCTCTTTCTTTTCCTTCTTGCCGGGCTTGCGGCCGGTGGTGGCCTCGATGTGGGCGCAGCGCTCGTCGAGCTTGCGGCGCACCACGGAGCCGGGCACCTGCTTGCTCTCGATCATGTATTCGACCAGCCACTGGCCGTCGATGGATTCGACCAGCGGGCCGTTGGCCTCGCCGCGGGGCTCGACCCAGCCGGCGGACTTTTCCTGCGAGGGGCCGCAGGGCACGAAGCGCTGCTTTCCGAGCCCTTCTTCCGCCTCGGCCAGTGTTTGGGACCAGGCAGGTTCGATGCGATAGACGATGACGTTCTTGAATACGGACACGGAAACCCTTTTTCCACTGGTTTGGACAACCAGCCATTGTCAGGCACCCCGTTCCGGGGCCGGCCGTAAAATCGAAAGCTTTTGCGACTTCCCCCATCGCTCCCAAAGGAATCAGGAAATGAGCTCGATCCCCCCCTCGCTGGACGACCGTGACGGCAAGATCTGGATGGACGGCGAACTCGTGGACTGGCGCGACGCCAAGATCCACGTGCTGAGCCACACGCTGCACTACGGTTGCGGCGCCTTCGAGGGCGTGCGCGCCTACAAGACGGCGGACGGCGGCACGGCCATCTTCCGGCTGGCCGAGCACACCGAGCGCCTGTTCAACAGCGCCAAGATCCTGCGCATGAAGATCCCGTTCACGCAGGAACAGCTCAACGAGGCCCAGAAACAGGTGGTTCGCGAGAACAAGCTCGAGAGCTGCTACCTGCGCCCCCTCATCTGGATCGGCTCCGAGAAGCTGGGCGTGAGCCCCAAGGGCAACAAGATCCACGCCATGGTCGCGGCCTGGTCCTGGGGCGCCTACCTGGGCGAAGAAGGCATGAAGCGCGGCATCCGCGTGAAGACCTCCAGCTACACCCGCCACCACGTCAACATCACGATGACGCAGGCCAAGACGGTGAGCAACTACACCAATTCGATCCTGGCCAACATGGAAGCCCTGGACGACGGCTACGACGAAGCACTGCTGCTCGACGCGAGCGGCTTCGTGTCGGAAGGCGCGGGCGAGAACATCTTCGTGGTCAAGGGCGGCGTGGTGTACACGCCCGACCTGTCGGCCGGCGCGCTCAACGGCATCACCCGCAACACCATCCTGCACGTGTGCAAGGACCTGGGCCTCGAGCTGGTGCAAAAGCGCATCACGCGCGACGAGGTCTACATCGCCGACGAGGCCTTCTTCACCGGCACGGCCGCTGAGGTCACGCCCATCCGCGAACTCGACCGCGTCGAGATCGGCAACCGCGGCGACGGCGGCGCCCGTGGCCCGATCACCGAGAAAATCCAGTCTGCCTTCTTCGACATCGTGAACGGCAAGAACCCCAAGTACGCCCACTGGCTCACGAAAGTCTGAAAAAAACCATGTCCACCAATGCAGTCGTCGAACTCCTGGCCAAGGAGCTCAATCATCAGGGCGGTGTTTTCTGCCCCAGCCCCAAGGCCGACATGAAGCTCTGGAACAGCCACCCGAAGGTCTACCTCGACGTGGCGCGCACCGGCGAAGCCAAGTGCCCGTACTGCGGCACGGTGTATCGCCTGAAGGCCGGCGAAACGGTGTCGGCGCGGCACTGACGCCTGACGCTCGCGCGGAGCCGCCGCACGGCGCGCCGGCTCCGGCCTGCTGACTCTCCGGTTTGAACCGCGGGTGTTCCCGCCTTCGAACTACGGATCCCGGTGATGGTGCCCCGCGGGGCCCGTTTCTAGCATCGACCCACTGGCGTTCAGACCAGGTGAGGAGTCGATTGTGGGGATCAGATCTTTCAGTTTTGCCACTGGCACGCTCGTGCTCGCGTTGGGCCTTTCGGCCTGCGGAGGCGGCGGCAGCAGCAGCGGCTTCAGCCTGCTTCCTTCCGGTGGTGGCTCCCCCACCACGCCGCCTGCGGCCGACACCAGCGTCGCCGTCTCCGGCACCGTGGCCACGGGCGCGCCGGCATCCGGCAGCAACGTGGCGCTGCGCTGCGCGAACGGCACCTCCGGCACGGCCACCACGGCCGCCGACGGCAAGTGGTCCGCCAAGCTCGATGCACCTGTGTTCCCCTGCCTAGTCACGGCCTCGGGCGGTTCGCTGGCCGCCGGGCAGAAGCTGCACTCCATGCTGCGCGCGGCGGGCTACGTCAACATCACGCCGCTGACCGAACTGATCCTGGCGCGCGCGGCCGGCATGGCGCCCGGCGGCATCGAACAGGCCGGGCTCGCCGCGCTGGCAGCGCTGGCGGGCAAGCTCGACGCGGCCCAGGCCGATATCGTCGCGCTGCTGAACGAGTCGGGCTACGGCGCATTCGCGCCGAACCCCTTCACGGACGAATTCAAGGCCGTTGCGGGCGACGCCTACGATGACCTGCTCGAGCACCTGGCGCAATCGCTGGCCGATGGCGACACCACGCTCGACGGCCTCGTCGCCGCGCTGATCGCCGCAGCCGAAGACGACGGCTTCGACCTGCCGCTCACGCACACCTTCAAGCCGGACGAGCTCGCGGCGCAGCCGCAGCTCAACAAGGCGCACCTGGCCAGCGCCGCGGGCGTGCTGTCGATGAGGCTGGACGCGGGTTCCAACGCGGTCGGTGCCTATGTGGGCGGCGGCGCGGGCAACAAGGCCGTGCTGCAACTGCCGGGCCTGGCGGGCACGAAAGTGAGCGATCTGAAGCGCATCGAGCTCGAGCTCAAGGGCGATGCCGGCGGCATCGGGCAGGGGCTGCCGTATGCATACCTCAACTTCACGGTCGACCTGCACTGCGACGCCACGCCCCTGCCGGCCAACGCCACGCTGGCGGACGTTCGTGCGCGCCGCCGCATCCTGATCTTCGACACGTACTACCACTTCATGCAGGCGACGAACGCGATCTCGACCAGCGAGTTCAGTTCGATCGCCATCACGCCGGCCACGCCGGGCTGGCGCATCTCCGGCGGCACGCCGGTGGGCACGGTGGCGGTCAACCCTGCCTACAACGGCAGCGAGACGCTCGAAGGCTTCGATTACACGGCCTACCCCGACGCCTGCATCGTCGACGGCATCACGGGGGATGGCGGCATGCCGCGCAACGCCTCGGCCGACGCCAGCTGCGCCACCAACGCGGCGCTGCCGGGCTCGGCGCCTGCGGTGTGCGGCGCGGCTTACACGGGGCCGATCCTGGTCCTGGGCGACAGCGGTAGCACCACCGCGTCGCTATGGAGCTTCAAGCGCGTGAAGGTGGAGGCGAAGCGCAAGCAGACCTTCCGCTTCGGGTAGCGAACTGCCGGCCGGCCGAATCCCGTGCTTGCCGCGGGAGGGCGGCGGGAGCACTCGGATGGATTACGGTGTTTCGCTCGGGTTCGTCAGCCGCCGCGGCCACAGGCCGCGCCACGGGTCCGGGTCCTGCCTTTCCTGCGCGAGCCGCAGGTAGACCATCGCGATCCACAGCAGCGCCAGGCCGATCTGCGCGTCGCGCAGCGCCGAGTTGACGCTCGACGCGATCAGCGCGATGAGCGTGGCGCCCAGCGCGTAGCGGCCGGCCATGTCCGGCCGTTTCCACGCCTGCCACACGGCCGCCATCATGATGACCAGCAGGCTCAGCAGCGCGGGCACGCCGCCTTGCGCGCCCACCCACAGGAAGTCGTTGTGCGGCATGTTCGAATCGGCGAAGAGCGCGGGGCCGCGCTTGTGCCACTGCTCGGTCCAGCCGCCGATGCCCCAGCCCGCGAGCGGGCGGTCGGCGATCATGAGGCCGGTGTCCCGGTACATGTAGTAGCGGATGACCCAGCTGCCCTTGAAGACTGCGCCGGCCTGCGCCTCTTCAAGTTCCTGCACGCCGGTCTCGACCTTCTTCTGCAGCTGCGGCAGCTGGTAGAGCCCGGCGCCTAGCACCACGGTGCCGAGCACCAGCGCGCCCACCAGCATCTTCAGGTGGTTGCGCCACTGGTGGACGCACACCGCCGGAATCACCAGCAGCAGCGCGAGCACCGAGGTGCGCGAGGTCAGCGGCAAGGCCACCACCAGCCCCAGCCCGAGCACCAGCACGAACGCGGGAATGGCGCGCAGCGGCCGGTGCGCCGCGATCTGCGCGATGCCCCAGACCGCCGCCGTGGAGGCCACCACGCTGAACAGCAGCGCGTTGCTGATCGACTTGTTGCCCACCTCCATGACCACCGCGCGCAGCGGCAACCAGATGTGGAAGCCGCCCACCGCATAGAAGAAGATGACCAGCAGCACGTTGAGCGCCGCGATCAGCAGGAAGCCGCGCAGCGCCCAGAGGGCTTCCTCGCGCGTGAGCGCCATGGCCATCAGCATCGTCACGCCGATGCGCAGCCCGTGGAACAGGTTGGAGGGGGTTTCGGGGTAGTGCGGCCTGATGGCCAGCACGATCAGCATCCAGGCCAGGTAGGCCATGACCGGCCACCACAGCGGATTGGCGCGAAGCCGCGCCAGGCGCTCCCGCCCTCCGCCGGCCACCAGCATGGTGGCGAGCAGCAGCAAGGCCGATAGATAGGTGACGCCGACCGGCATGAACACCACCAGCCCCCAGAACATGGCCGCGGGCCGAACGATGTGCGATCTCTGCATAGGGGCGGGATTTTAGGTGGCCCCCGCCAGCCGAGCCTGACTTCGCCCCGGCCGTGCCGGGCTCAATGGATTCAGTGCCCGCGCGCTGTGGTGGGCAGGCGGATGACGAAGCTCGCGCCGCCGCCCGGGCGGTCTTCGCAGCGCACCGTGCCGCCGTGCCGCTCGGCGATCGACTTCACCAGCGACAGCCCCAGCCCGACGCCGCCGTTGCGCTCGCTGGCGCCGGGCAGCCGGTAGAAGGGCTCGAAGATGCGTTCGCGCAGCGCCGCCGGCACGCCCGGGCCGCGGTCGTTGACGCGCACCGTTGCAAAGCCGTCGGCGCTGCCCAGTTCCACCGCGATTTCGCCCGCGCCGTAGCGGCGGGCGTTTTCCAGCAGGTTGCGGATGGCGCGGCGCAGCAGGCGCGACACGCCCGGCACCGTCAGGTTCGCGTTGTCGGTGCCTTCGGCCAGGTCGAGCTCGGCATTCACCTGAGCGCATTCCTCGGCCGCCAGGCCGGTCAGGTCCACCGGCTCGATGGTGCCCATGTCGGCCTCGCTGGCGTCGAGCCGGCTGGCCAGCAGGATCTCGTCGATGAGCTGGTCGAGCTCGCCGATGTTGCGCGAGATTTCCTCGCGCGCCGTGGCGCTCGGGCGCTCGCCCATCAGCTCCAGGCCCATGCGGATGCGGGTGAGCGGCGAACGCAGCTCGTGCGAGGCGTTGGCCAGCAGCGACTTGTGCGAACGCACCAGCTGTTCGATGCGCTCGGCCGACGCGTTGAATCGTTTGGAGAGATCAGCCACTTCGTCCTGCCCTTCTTCGGTCACACGCACCGAGAGATCGCCCTCGCCCCACCGCTGCACGCCGCGCTGCAGCGATTCCAGCCGCTGCGTGATGCGCCGCACGATCGGGTAGACGCCCAGCGCCACCGCCACCCCCACCAGCGCGATCATCCAGCCCAGCCCGAAGGGCGTGCGCCACGGCGCGAAGCCGGATGCGCCCGTCGGCCGCTCGCGCGGCGCCACGCGCAGCGTGATGTCCTTGCCGTCGCTGAGCGTCACGTCGAACTCCAGCCCCTGGCCCGGCACGCGCAGCGCGGTGCCGGTGCCGATCTTCCGGTCCTGCGCGTCGAGCACGATCACCTCGCGCGGCACCGGTGCCAGCCGTTCGCGCTCGGCCTGTGCCGCTTCGCGCACGATCCAGTTGGCCATCAGCGTGAGGATGACGACGCCGCCCACCACCGCGAGCCATATGCGCACGTAGAGGTGGCGGGAATAAAGGCTGCGCAGCATCTATTGCCGCTCAGTCTTGCTGTTTCGCGAAAACGTAGCCCACGCCGCGCACCGTCAGGATGCGCTTCGGGTTCTTGGCATCGACCTCGATGGCGGCGCGGATGCGGCCCATGTGCACGTCGATGGAGCGGTCGAAGGCTTCCAGCTCGCGGCCGCGCACGGCTTCCATGATCTGGTCGCGCGTGAGCACGCGGCCCGCGCGCTCGGCCATGGCCACCAGCAGGTCGAACTGGTACGAGGTGAGGTCGGCCAGCGCGCCGGCCACCGACACGGTGCGCGCGTTGCGGTCGATTTCCAGCGTGCCGAAGCGCATCACGGTGGACACCTCGGCCTCGGTGGCGTTCTCGCTGCGCCGGCGCAGCACCGCGCGGATGCGCGCCAGCAGCTCACGCGGCTCGAAGGGCTTGGGCAGGTAGTCGTCGGCGCCGATCTCCAGGCCGATGATGCGGTCCATGGGGTCGCCCTTGGCCGTCAGCATCAGCACCGACACCTTGGAGATGGGCCCTGGCAGCGCGCGGATGCGGCGGCAGACCTCCAGGCCGTCGGTGTCGGGCAGCATCAGGTCGAGGATCACGAGGTCGGGCGCGTGCTGCTGCAACTGCTCCAGGCCCGTGGCGCCGTCGCCTGCGTGGTTGAAGCCGAAACCCGACTGCGTCAGGTATTCGCCCACCATGTGTGCCAGGCGGGTGTCGTCTTCGATCATCAGGAGTTGGGGGGTGCTCATGCGCTTCATGGTCGTCCACGGGCGGCAAGCAGGCTTGAACGCTCCGTAAAGTTGGGTAAACCTCAGCCGGCGGCGTCAACCGTATCGGCTTCGAAAAGCATGGCGCCGGCGTCGGCGCTCACGGGAGGGAGGCCGAGGTTCTCCTCCAGCAGCGCGGGCAGGGCGCCGGCGTCCACGCCGGGGTCGGCGGCGCGCGCGCGCGCCAGCACCTCGCCGGCCAGCTGCCGCAGCTGCGCGGTGGAGGCGCGGATGCGCGCGCGGAAGGCGGCGTCGTCCAGCATGTCGCGCAGGCTGCGGTTGAGCTCGGCGAACCACGGCATCGCGGCCTGGTCGAGCATCACGGCCGGGTTGGCGCGCCGGCTGCTGGCCGACCAGCGGCGCATCAGCGCCTGCACCTCGAGATTCAGCCGCTGGCAATGCTGCAGCTCGGCTTTCAGGCTGCCCAGCGCGTGCAGGTCGGTCAGGCGGTGCTGGAAGAAGATCTGCGACAGCACGCCCCAGTAGTAGGCGTAGTCCCAGATCACCTTCACCGGCAGCACCTCGGGGTCGCCGAACAGCGGGTACTGGTCCTGGTAGAGCGCCAGCGTGCTTTCGTAGAACGAGTGGTAGAGCTGGTCGTACAGCTGCGCGCGCTTGTCGATCGGGCGGCCCGCGCGGTCCTGTGCGATCAGGTCGGTGATGTAGGTGTTGCCGATGGCGATGAAGTCGCTGCCCGGCGAATAGAACGGGTCGAGGAACAGCCCCGCCTCGCCGGTCATCGCCCAGCGCTGGCGCCCCGAGAACACCTGCTTGCAGCCGTGCGAGAAGTGCTTGAGGAAGGCGAAGTCCTGCAGCAGGTGGCGCTTGCCGTCCAGCGCCTCGAACAGCCGCGGCTGGTAGGTGGCGAACCACGCCATCGCCTTGTCGAAGGTGTCGATGGTGTCCAGCGGGTGCAGCTTCGGGTCGGCCACGATGCCCACCGAGTGCGAGCCCGAGGCCAGCGGGATCAGCCAGGCCCAGTAGCCCGCGCCCACCAGGTGGTTGGTCGACAGCCAGCGCGCCTGCGGGTCGCAGCGCGTGCGCCAGGCTTCGTTGTCGCTCCATTCGTCGATGGCGATGCGCTCGCCGATGCGAAACCACACCGCGTTGACGTCGTGCGCGTTCGACTCGGCCAGGCCCAGCTTGCGCTTGAGCATGCCGGCGCGCCCGCAGGCGTCGATCACCCAGCGGGCCTGCGCATGGTGCGTGTGCTCGCCGCGGGTCCATTCGATGCGGTGCGGCGTGGCCGGGTCGTCGGCCAGCGTGATGCGTCGCACCAGCGCGCCGTCCACGAATTGCACCCCGCGCCGCACGGCCTCCTCGGCCAGGAAGTTCTCGAAGATGCCGCGGTCGATCTGGTAGCTGGGCACCGACAGGTAGCGGCTCGCGCCGATCTCGGTCACCTTGTCGATGTCGCTGCGGCCCTCGCTGAAGAAGAAGCGAAAGCCGAACTTGCGCAGCTGCTCGGCGTCCATGTGGGCCTTCAGGCCCAGCACCGTGTCGAAGTAGTGCGCGCCGATCTCCACCGACGACTCGCCCACCTTGTGCGCCGCGTGCGGCACCGGGTGCGCGCGGCGCTCCAGCA
The DNA here is from genome assembly GCF_058809745.1 of Variovorax sp. MPBD4-3. NCBI lineage: Bacteria > Pseudomonadati > Pseudomonadota > Betaproteobacteria > Burkholderiales > Comamonadaceae > Variovorax > Variovorax sp. MPBD4-3. Next base: position 3,621 of record NZ_JBXASW010000029.1, on the reverse strand, counting down.
CCAGCACGCGCAGGTCGGCAAAGCGCTGGCGCAGCTGCAGCGCCAGCGTGAGGCCCGCGAGCCCGCCCCCCATGATCACTGCGTCAAAAGTGTCGGGCGCAGTGTCGGTCATGGTCAGCTCCGGTCGATGGGCTGCAGCTGCAGCCGAAGTGAAAGGGTGGGGGACAGCGGCAGCGCCACCGGCGCGGGCGTGCCCGCGTCCAGCCGTGCCAGCGATTCGAAGAGGGTCAGCGCGTCGGCCATCGGGTTGATGCCGGCCAGCGATTTCGCCGCGTCAGACTGCGGCGGTGTGGCCTGCGTGGCGCTGCCGTCCAGCGACCACTGCAGCACCGCCACCGTGCGCTCGCTGGGCGCGGGCGCGAGCACCAGCGCCACCGCCAGCAGGCCGCGGCTGTCGGTCACCGAGGTGAGCGCGCCGACGGTGGGCGTGTCGTAGCCCACCAGCAGCACCGGTTCCTGGTCGGCCGCGCATTGCACCGCCGCCTCGAGCAGGCCCGAGGCGAAGCTGTGTTCGAAGGCCGATACCGCGTTGCTCGCCGCCATGCAGCCGGTGCCGATGGTCCAGTAGCCCACGGCCGCGTTGTGCACCGAGTTGTGGAACTTGGTGGGCGACAGCATCTTGGGGTCGGACGCCAGCGTGCCGCACATGTAGTCGTTGATCGACAGGTCGCCGTGCGCCGAGGTGAACACGCAGGGCACGTCGGCCGCGTTGCGGCCCGCGCCGGCCATGGCGGCGGCGGCCACTTCGAGGGCCAGCGCCACCGTGTCGGGCGCGCGGCGCCGCTCGGCCGGCGCCAGCACCTGCGGCGCGGGGCGCTTGGCGGGAGGGTCGGCCAGCGCGCCTTCGCCGCGGAAAGCGGCGCGCGCGGCATCCCAGCCGGGCAGGGTGGGGGTCCAGAAGGCGGGGCCTTCGATGTACAGGGTCGGCGGCATGGTGGCGGTCGTGCTCGTGCTCATGCTGCCGCCGCCTTGCCGAACACCAGCGAGCAGTTGTTGCCGCCGAAGCCGAAGGAGTTGGACAGCGCGTAGCGCACCTCGCCGTGCGCCGGCTCGAGCTTGATCTGCGGGCCGAAGGCCTCGTCCAGCGTGCGGGTGTTGACCGTGCCCGGCTTCAGGCCGCGCTCGATCGCCAGCAGGCTGATGACGGCCTCGACGATGCCCGCCGCGCCCAGCGTGTGGCCCATGAAGCCCTTGGTCGAGCTGGCGTGCGTGCCGGCCGGGAAGCGGCGCGCCACCAGCGCGCCCTCGACCTCGTCGTTCTTCTGGCTCGCGGTGCCGTGCATGTTGATGTAGTCGATGGCCTCGGGAGCGAGGCCGGCGCGCGCCAGCGCCTCGTCGAGCGCGCGCTCGGCACCCAGGCCCTCGGGGTGCGGGGTGGACATGTGGTGCGCGTCGCTCGCCTCGCCGTAGCCCAGCAGGTGCAGCGGGGACGCATCGGCGCCCGCCTGCACGCGTTCCACCAGCGCGAAGCCCGCGGCCTCGCCCAGGCTGATGCCCTTGCGGCCGGCGTCGAAGGGCCGGCACGGTTCGCTCGACACCAGTTCGAGCGAATTGAAGCCGAACAGCACGCTGCCGCACAGCGTGTCCGCGCCGCCGACCACGGCCGCGTCGGCCAGGCCCAGCCGGATCATCCGCTCGGCCGAGGCGAACACCTTGGCGCTCGAAGAGCAGGCGGTGGAAATGGTCTCGCTCGGGCCGCTGATGCCCAGCACCTCTTGCACGAACAGGGCCATCGAATGCGGCGTGTGCACCGCGCTGCGGCGCTGGTCGGGCGGGAACATGCCTTCGGCGTCGAGCTGGGTGTAGGCCAGCTCGGTCTCGCCGATGCTCGCGGTCGAGGTGCCCAGGATCAGCGCGACGCGCGACGCGCCGTACTTCTCGCGCGCAGCCGACACCGCCTCGATGAAGCCGTCGGCATGCAGGCCCAGCCAGGCGAGCCGGTTGTTGCGGCAGTCCCAGTGGGCGAGCGATTCGGGCAGGCGGACTTCTTCCAGGCCGTCGACGCGGCCGATCCACGTGGGCAGCGGGTCGTCGCCGAAGTCGTTGGCGCGCAGGCCGCTGCGCGACTGCGCCAGCGCGTCAGCGAGCGCTTCCTTGCCGACGCCGACGGCCGAGGTCGCCGTGTAGGCGCTGATTTGAAGAGGGGGGATTCGGGACGGCACGATCTTTTGCGGGCTTGCTGACAACTGGAAACAACCAAGGGAAAAGGCGAATGTAAACGTGGAACAGCCTAACAGTAGCAGGCGCCGTGGCGCGTCGGCGGATTCCTATAAGGCCCCGGCCCTATTGACGCTCCGTGGGGCTCGTGATGATCGTGAGCCGCGAGGCCAGCGCCACCAGCACCAGCACCGGCACGCCCAGCAGCGCGGTGGCGACGAAGAAGTTGCTGTAGCCGTAGGCGTCGACGAAGGCACCCGAATAGCCGGCGATGAATTTCGGCAGCAGCAGCATGAGAGAGCTGAACAGCGCGTATTGCGTGGCCGAATAGCTGATGTTGGTGAGGCTCGACAGATAGGCGATGAAGGCCGCCGAGGCGATGCCGCCGGCCAGGTTGTCGGCCGACACCACCGCGATCAGCGCCGTGGTGTCGTGCCCGCGCGTCGCCAGCCAGGCGTAGAGCAGGTTGCTTGCGGCGCTGAGCACGGCGCCCATCATCAGCACCCGCATCACGCCCAGGCGCATCGACAGCACGCCGCCCACGAAGGCGCCCACCAGCGTCATGACCACGCCGTAGATCTTGCTGACCGTGGCCACCTCGTCCTTGGTGAAGCCCATGTCCACGTAGAACGGGTTGGCCATGATGCCCATCACCACGTCGCTGATGCGGTAGACGGCGATCAGCGAAAGGATCAGCACCGCGTGCCATTTGTAGCGGCCGATGAAATCGGCAAAGGGCTCGATCAGCGCGCTGCGCAGCCACTCGGCCGCGTTGCGGGCCTTGGGCAGCAGGCGCGGCACCGGCTCGGGCGACAGCAGCACCGTGAACACGCCGATCGCCATCGAAGCCGCCATCACCAGGTAGGCGGTCTTCCAGGCGCCGTCCTGGTAAGCGGCCGCGCCGGTGGCGGCCACGGCGGGCGCCACCTCGGCCCAGGCCGCGACCCACAGCACGCCGGCACCGGCCCAGATCATCGCCAGGCGGTAGCCCGTCTGGTAGGCGGCGGCCATCGCGGCCTGCTTGCGCGGCTCGGCCGATTCGATGCGGAAGGCGTCGAGCGCGATGTCCTGCGTGGCCGAGCCGAAGGCCACCAGCAGCGCGCACCAGATCAGCGGCGTGAGGCCCAGGCGCGGGTCGTTCATGGCCATGCCGACCAGCCCCGTGATGACCAGCCCCTGCGCCAGCAGCAGCCAGCCGCGCCGGCGCCCCAGCAGCGTGGTCAGCGGCGGCAGCGGCAGCCGGTCGACCAGCGGCGCCCAGACCCACTTGAAGCCGTAGGCCAGCCCGACCCAGCTCAGGTAGCCGATGGTGGTGCGGTCGATGCCGGCCTCGCGCAGGCGAAAGCTCAGCGTGCCCAGCACCAGCAGCAGCGGCAGCCCGGCCGAGAAGCCCAGCGCCAGCATGCGCAGCGTGGCGGGCTCCAGGTAGACCTTGAGGGCGTCGCGCCAGGGCGGGGAAGGGGG